>CADCQX010000463.1 GCA_902803695.1 Oscillospiraceae bacterium | reverse complement strand
TTATCAAAATAGAAAGAATCCATATTCTCAGATCCCGACACATTCGCGAAAACATACCCGTTATTGCTGTTCGGCGTAACACCGATCTTTGCTCCGGAATCCAGCTGATCCACATTGATCATTCTGTTTGTTCCGGTATTTACATTGTTCTCTACTCCCTCGGATATAGTATTACCGTATATTTGCGGGGATCCTGATACATTAAATGTAGCATTCTCACTTACATAGATACCACATCCGTCAGACTTAGCTGAATTTCCGGTTATAGTGCCCCCGTACATATTCATGGTCGATCCGGTATCAAGAGATACTCCGCCTGCAGGATGAGACCCGGTTACTGTACAGTCCTTGATCTCGCCTCCATACATATTGAATATGGAATAATTGGTTACTTTTACTCCGGCACCTTTGGATACGGCTGTGCAATTCTTAATAACTGCACCGTCATACATATTGAATACACCTCTCTTGATGTATCCGGATATTTTTCCAACAACGTCAACAGCTCCAGCTTCTCCGGTAGAAGTACAATCACAGATCGTTCCTCCGTACATATTCAATGTGCATTCCGGATCGACCTTGATCGCAGCTGAATCGTTGCTCTTGTTCTGAACTCCTTTGATACAGCCACTATCTTCGTTGGTATCGTTGTCATAGATATTGACGATAACATAATAGCCAGTGGTTATGGCTGAAGTTATGCTCTTTCCTGCCTTAGGAGCAATATCATAACCATTAAGACAGAGATTAAGAATAACACTTTGATGATTCGAGTTACCAACAACATTTATCGCCTTCTCCAGGCCGAGAGATTCCGTAAGATAGAAATTATATGTAGTGTAATCTATCGATTCGATCGTCGTGGTATTAACACTGGAATCGTAAGTCAGATTACCACCGGCCTTTAATCTGTCAGGAAACGGCTCAAACACGATTCCGTTATACTCGAGCGTATCATCAGCCCGAACGGTACCTGCAGGTAATATGACAAATATGCTGAATATTAAAGAAACAGCTAGTAAAATAGATATCGTTTTGGTCTTAAACATAGCAAACACCCCTATCTGCCTATCTTCCGTTTAATTATTTTACCACGAACGCCACCTGTATCGCAAAGATAATTGATTTGATAATCAACATGTTCTCGCGTCCAGAATTCGACAATAGTCCGCGGAATGCAATCATTATTCTAAACTGAAAGAACGTATATTCCTTCAAAAGAACAGCCTTCCGGATATTCCGAAAGGCTGTAAATTCCATTAATCATTACCCCAAATATCGATTGGTCCAGGATCTTCACCATACTCAGTAGTCTGCGGATCACTAGTCTCGATCGCACTTCCGGATGACAATCTAATAATCTCAATCTCTAATGGTTCGTAAAACGCTTTCATATCTTCTTAAGCTACCCCCGCATATGCTTTTGCATCTACACCGTACCAATACAAAGACTGTACCGTATCATACACTGCAGTTCCCTGCTTATTGGTGATTACACTATCAATATAATTATATATTGAATAATCAATTGTCAATACCGTGGTTCCGGATCCGTCCTTAACTGTGACTTCATAAGACTTATCCATGCTATATGCAGGAACCTTTATTCTGGCAAATATATACTTGCCACTGTTATCGGTTTCAAAAGCATAGTCGCCCTCTCCGTCGATAGCATAAGTGTAGTCGGAAGCACTCTCGCCATTAAGCTTGATGTACTGCTTGATCTCGATGTTTGTGTTATAAACAACACTTGAACCGTAGAACGTAAGTGCATTAGATGTGTCATCAACTACCGACTTCTCAGGAACGTTTGGCACAGATGAGATTGGATCATGATACATTATCTTACTCGTATAAGCATCTTCAGCAAGTTCATTGCTAGAATTCATATAATATCCGAGTTGAGTCTGAAGTCTGGATCCAAATACTAACATTGAAGAAGCAAGTTGTTTAGCTGCTGCACTCTTCTGATCATTTCCGTATCCTTTTCCATTTAATATTCCGCCCGCAACGACGTTCGGTTGTCCACTCGTATTCTGTGAGTATCCGTTCGAGTAGGTTACTGTCTCAGATATATTCCTCGTCATATCGTAAGGATTAAACTTATATGTAACAACAACATATTTGTTATTTCCAACAGTCTTTATATTTGTAGGATCTACAGCGATCGTGTCTGATTCATTAGGGTTCACTGTTAAATTGGAAATCTTAACAGTAGCTGATGAATCTATAATACCAAGGTCTTCGTCATAAGAAATATAAATGCTCATGCCTATACTTCCATCCTCAAAACAGCTGAGAGAATGTCCGTTAACTTTAGGCAAAACGACCGCATAAAGATTGAAATCCTCATTTCCTGTCAATGTCTGATTATTAAAATTGGATTTAAACTTTCCCTTCTCCGTATTCCAACCATTATTCGTGTGGTTAGTAACGTTGTAGGTAGACAGATTGGAAATATATCCCATAGGAACACCTTCCAAAGTCTTAATTAGCTTATATCCATCCTCACCTGAAATGGAAGGAACATACATGTTAACTTTTATAGTAGGAGTCTGCTTAAGCTCAGTGTTATCTGCAGGCTCAATATCGTAAATACTAGCATTAGGAACTATACTTGTCGGAGCCGATTTTCTATCAGCATAGAAAAACTTTGCCAAGTCTTCAATATCTTCATCATTATTTGCACTGGCTCCGCTAGTAAATATAGGAAATTGCTGAATTGTGATACCAACCTGAGGAACAACTTCACCGTTTTCTCTTGTAAGTTCCAAATCTCCAACATTAATTGATTTACCACAATAAAGATTGCACTCATATCCACGACCACACATATTGCCTGTAATCGTTGGGCTACCTGAAATAGTTAGTGTACATGAGTAATTAGATCCCCAAAAATCTATACCGGCTCCGTGATACCCAGTAGCTTTGCAGTTAGTTATGGAAACATGCCCTGAAATATAGCAATGAGAATGAGTTGCAATACTTACACCTGCACCGTTACCACTCTTCTCAGCTCCAGTACAAGTTGTCTCACAAGCTGTAACACAGGCATACCCACTCATATTACATGTTCCCTCATGGAAAAAGATTCCACCACCGCCACTACTATGAGAAGATTTACAATTACGGATAACTCCACCAGAAAAATTTAATGTCGCTTTGTCTGAATTTGAGAAAACAGCTCCACCGTTTTGGCTTGTTTTAAAGCCATCAACATAACCACTAGTTATGTTAAGTGTTCCTGTTCCTACTATCTCAAATGCTCTACGATCACTAGCGGTACCCTTCAAACTTCCTCCTGTGCCGGCACTCAAGTCAAATGTAGAATCTGACAAAGTAAATGTCGTGCTGTCTACAGTAATGAGGGTATTCTTTGACCCTGTTGCGTTATCCAAAAGATCGTATCCGCCCAAATCTATGGACATAGGTGCCGAAACTGTGAATATACTCTTTATCGGCACATCACTCGTTAGGATATAATCACCTGACGTTGGAAAACCTTCTGCTTCTTCACCACCGATATAGTATTTGCTCGTCTCTGTGTCGTAAGAAAGTTCCTGAGCTGTTCCCGGATCTCTCAATGAGAACAACGGCTTAACATCAAGTCCGCCCAAACCTACAGGTGCGAATACAAAAGATCCGCTCATTACGATTGCTGTTAAAAGTGAGGAAATTTTAGTTTTCAAACCCTTTTTCATGTGTAACCCCTCCCTCAAAATCTATTTACTGCTCAAATATACCATATTCGTTATATTAATAAAATATTTTATACCTCCTTTTTAACACACATTTCACATTTGATACACATTGTAACAAAACTGACTTTTGTTTTCGAAAAGGCGAAAAGGATTGATACGTATGCATTTGAACCTGATAATGTGCAAAAACGGACAATTTTGAATTGTGAAGAAAATGTGACAAAAGATTGATACAAATTCGACAAAATCCTTTGACAATTATCATTGCGGGCGTGCTATAATGCAGATGGTTAACTCCTGTAGCCGTAAAAGGCAAAGATGAGTTTGTACAGAAGTTGACATATAAGATCCCGCAGGTCCCCCTAACCACTTGCGGGAATTTATATTTTTAGGCGACAAAAAGGCTCCCGTCACAGACGGAAGCCTTGTTTTATGTCTGATGTTAGGATCAGCCCTGATAGCCGTTGGCGCGGGCCTGAGCAAGGCGGTTGTCAACTTCCTGCTGAGCTAAGTCAAAGAATTCCTCAGGATTGCACTTCTCATATTCGGTCATGTACTCATCCCAGGTGGATTCGAAATTCTTGCTCTTGACGAGAGCCGGAAGGTACTTGTGCTTTGTCTCAGCCATATTCTGATAGGCTCCGCCGCCTTCATCGTATGAGCTCAGGTTGTTGGACCAGGACCACATCGGATACCACGGATAGAGCTCGCATGGTTCGGAGCCCATCATCTCCGCATAAGTTGTGGCACCGTAGGCCTCGAAGCACTCGACCATAGGTTCTGACAAAGTCGCATAGAACTCGCTGGTCTGCTCGGACGGCTGCATCGCATTCTTGCCGTCTCTACTGATGCCGAGCCACTGAGGCATGTAACTGTAGCTGCAGATATGATCTGCCTTATAGGAGTAATCAGACCACAGAGTTCTCATATCGGAAGTTCTGTAATACAATCCGTTCTCATCAACGAGATAATCCTCACCTTCGATACCCCAGAATCTGAGGTCGTGGATGTCCTGATCCAGGATGCGGTTCAGGAAATAGAAAGCAGCGTCCGGATCCGGACAGCTGGTTGTGACTGCGATTCCCGAAGAAATGTTGAGTTCATCGCCGAAAGAATGCCACTGGTTGGCCATACCGGGTTCGATGGTAAGACCGAGAGGAACATAATCGCATCCGAGGTCGATCAGATCTTTCGAATATGCGGTCATCAGGTTATATGCAAAATCCCAGTACTGGTCGCACATTCCGAGGACGCAGCCGGTCGAGAGCTTCGAGATATATTCGTCATATGTCATATCCTCGAAATCAGGATCGATCATTCCCTTGCTGTACTCTTCGTTGAGCTTTTGGAAATATATCTTTGCCGTGTCGGTGGTGTTATAGTCCTTGACCACAGGATTAGAAGGATCGGTTACATCAACGATGCAGCAGC
>CADCQX010000462.1 GCA_902803695.1 Oscillospiraceae bacterium | reverse complement strand
TGAAGGATTCTTCTTCCTCGGCGTCCCGCTGGTCCTTTATATCGCGACTATCGTTTTCGAGAAAAAGAAGCCGTTTGAGATGATCCCGTATTGTCTTTACAGGGCGGGCCTTTCCGTCATATTCGGACTTTCATCTTTCTGCATAGTCGATGGTCTTCATCAGTACCCGACAGCGCTTGTTGCAGTCGTTATAGCGGCTTCCGTGCTGTTCCTTGCTGCGAGCCTTTTCGATCCGAAGGACAAGTTCGCAGGCGTAGTTCCTGCCTTCGTGATCCCGGTATCGCTTTACTGGCTCTATATGACAGTCACGGCGGACAGCCTGGTCGCAAAACCTCTGAGATATACCCTGTTTATCGCCGCCATCATCATTTTCGCGGCAGCAGGCAGACTCATATACAGATCCCTTTTCTCGAAAAAGCACGTCGACTTCCTGATGCTCTTCAGCATGGTCTTCGTATTTACGGGATATGCGGAAAACCTTAACTTATTTGTCCTTCTCTCCGTATTCATCTTCTGCCTCATCGGCGGCTTCGGAAAAGATGGTCAGACATTAAAAGAAAAGATATCAACTTATATTAAGCCTATACTGGCTCTGTTTACCATGAGCGTGGCACTGGCCTTTATCACTACCGATATAGATGCTCTGGACAAGGTGGTCCTTTACCAGCTGAGGCTCTTGGCATTCCTTATCGCGGCCTTTATCATCTGCTTCGTCATTAAGCTCATGGGCAGAAAGTGGATCTGGTTCTCATCGATCGCACTCGTTTTGCAGATCGACCTCATAATCGCTCTTGCGACCAAGGACCTCATCCCGCTGTCAGTCGTATTCGCAATCGCCATCGCGGTCTGCGTTTACGCCTTCATCGGAAAGAGGAAGTCCTACCTTATCCTCGGCGTACTCTCACTTATCGAGAGCGCGGTCGGACTGTCCTTCGTATACTGGCAGAACAAGTTCTGGTGGGTATACCTCCTCGTGGCAGGTGCCGCACTCATCAGCATGGCATCCGTAAACGAGTACAAGAGACGTAAAGCCATCGAGGCCGGGGAAGAGGAAAAGAAGATAATGCTCTTCGAAAACTGGTCGTGGTAATTCTGTGGCAATGAAACCTGTCGTGTTGACTAAACCCTCTTGTTATGATAATACTTTGATAGTCAAAATATTCTACAATCAAACAAGAGGACTAATTAATGATAGGAAAGATTATTGGGTTGGGATCTTACCTACCTTCGAAAGTCTTGAGCAACAAAGACCTTGAAGAAATGGTCGAGACCTCTGATGAATGGATCGTTGAGCGTACAGGCATACGCGAGAGACACATCTCGGATCCATATACCGAATCTGTATCCCAGATGGCGGTAAACGCAGCAAAGAATGCTATCGAAGACGCAGGCATCGATCCTGAGGAGATCGATATCATCATCCTTGCAAGCACGACGAGCAACATGATCGTTCCGTCGTCTTCATGCGTAGTACAAAAGGAAGTAGGCGCCAAGAATGCCTGCTGCTTTGACCTTAACTCCGCATGTACAGGATTTCTCACGGCATACAACACAGCACAGAGCTTCATCGAGTCAGGTCACTACAAGACCGCTCTCGTTATCGGAAGCGAATGTACCAGTAACTACGTAGACTGGACGGACAGAGGCACATGCATCCTTTTCGGTGATGCGGCAGGTGCAGCTGTCCTTCGTGCTGACGAAAGCGATAAGAAGAACATGTTCGTTCTCCATGCCGACGGCAAAAAGGGAGACTGCCTCTACGCAGAGAACATGAAGCAGAGAAAGGACGCCGAAGAGCTCCTTCCTAAAACATTCTTCCTCATGGACGGAAAAGAAGTATTCAAGTTCGCAGTAACTGCAGTTCCTGCGATCATCAACGAGCTTTGCGAGAAGTACTCGATCAACAAAGAAGAAGTTGACCTTTTCGTACTCCATCAGGCAAACAGCAGGATCATCGAGGCTGTAAGCAAGCGCCTTAGTGTTCCTCTCGAAAAATTCCCTATGAACATTTCCAGCATGGGTAACACATCATCGGCAAGTATCCCTTCTTTGCTCACAGAGCTTAAGAAGGCAGGCAAACTCAAGCCGGGTACAAAGATCATCGCTTCCGGATTCGGAGCAGGTCTTACCTGGGGCGCAAGTTATATAGAATTCTAATGGAGGACTCCGGCTATGAAAACTGAAATCACAGAACTTTTGGGAATCGAATATCCTATCATCCAGGGCGGTATGGCATGGGTTGCAGACTATCATCTCGCAGCTGCAGTTTCTGAGGCAGGCGGCCTCGGTATCATCGGTGCAGGCGGAATGGACGCCGAGATGGTTAGAAATCAGGTTAAAGAAGTAAAGAAGCTTACAAATAAGCCTTTTGGCGTAAACGTAATGCTCATGAACCCACACGCTCCTGAGATCGCAAAGATGCTCGTTGAGGAGGACGTTAAGGTAGTAACTACAGGTGCAGGTTCACCTGAGAAGTTCATGCCTATGTGGAAGGAAGCAGGCATCAAGGTTATCCCTGTAATCGCTTCCGTAGCATACGCAAAGAGAATGGAAAAGGTCGGCGCTGATGCAGTTGTTGCAGAAGGTACAGAGTCCGGCGGACATATCGGTGAGGCAACAACGATGACGCTCGTTCCTCAGGTCGTAGATGCAGTCAACATTCCTGTTATCGCAGCAGGCGGTATCGCAGACGGCAGAGGATTCGCAGCAGCATTCATGCTCGGCGCTAAGGCAGTTCAGATGGGAACAGTCTTTATCTGCGCTGAGGAGACAAACGTTCACCAGAACTACAAGGACTTCGTCATGAAGGCTAAGGACATCGACTCCAAGGTAACGGGAAGGAGCACAGGCCACCCTGTAAGAATCCTCAGAAACCAGATGGTAACCGAGTATCTGAAGCTCGAGTCCGAAGGTGCTTCTCTTGATGAGCTCGAGCAGCTCACACTCGGTGCTCTCCGTAAGGCAGTTGTCGACGGTGACACAAAGATGGGTAGCGTAATGGCAGGTCAGATCTCAGGTCTCGTTAAAGAGCAGAGAACTTGTAAGCAGATCATTGAAGATATCATGACAGAAGGAGAGAGGTTACTTAAGGTATGAGTAAGATAGCATTTGTTTATCCGGGCCAGGGTGTCCAGGCAGTAGGAATGGGAAAGGACTTTTTCGATAACTTCGAAGAAGCAAGAGAGCAGATCAAGTTGGCTTCCAAGGAATCCGGCATCGATCTGGAGAAGATCCTTTTCGAAGAGAATGATCTTATCAATCAGACAGAATATACACAGCTCGCGATCGTAGCTACATGTGCGGCTATGACAAAGGTCGTTGAGAAGCAGGGCATAAAGGCTTCTGTTTCCGCAGGTCTTTCATTGGGTGAGTACGCAGCACTTATCGCAAACAAGGCTTTGAAGCCTGAAGATGCTTATAAGCTCATCTACCAGAGAGGCAAGTTCATGCAGGAGAGCAGCCCGGACGTAGAAGGCGGTATGAGCGCCATCATCGGTCTCGGAAGAGAAGATGTACAGGAAGTATGCGACAAGATCGACGGAGCTTGCGTAGCTAACCTCAACTGCCCTGGACAGATCGTAATCTCAGGTGAGAAGGAAGCTGTTACAAAGGCAGGCGAGATCCTTAAGGAAGAGAAGGGTGCCAAGAGAGTAGTACCTCTCAATGTATCAGGTGCATTCCACTCAACACTTATGTGCGAAGCAGCAGACAGGCTCGAGAAGGTCATGGAGGACGTTAAGGTCAACGAGATGGCTTTCCCTTATGTAGCTAACGTAAATGCTGAGATCACAGATGATAAGAATGAAGTAAAAGAGAATCTTATCAAGCAGGTATATTCGCCTGTAAGGTGGGAAGACAGTGTAAGGAAAATGATCGCTGACGGTGTCGATGTCTTTATCGAGATCGGCCCCGGCAAGACGATCGCAGGCTTCATGAAGAAGATCGATCCGGAAGCAAAGGTTATCAACATCTCAACTGTTGAGGATCTCGAGAAGCTTAAAGAGATCGCATAAGGAGGGACTTTATGAGCAAAGCAGCAATCGTAACAGGCGGCTCCAGAGGAATCGGCGCAGCCATCGTAAAGGCTCTTGCAGCAGACGGATTCGACGTAGCTATCATCTATCAGGGATCAGTCGAGCGTGCTGAAAGTCTCGCAGAAGAGATCAGGGCAACGGGAAGAAATGCCATCGCAGTCCAGTGCGATGTATCTTCACTCGAGCAGGTAGAGAAGATGACGGCAGAAGTCGTTGAAAAGCTCGGAAGCGTTGACGTTCTCGTTAATAACGCAGGTAAGACAAAAGACGGTCTTATCATGAGAATGACGGAAGAGGATTTCGATTCCATCATCAATACAAATCTTAAGGGTGCTTTCAACTGCACAAAGGCAGTTACTCCTATCATGATGAAGGCTAGAAGCGGCCGTATCGTAAACATCAGCTCGGTTGTCGGTGTAACTGGTAATGCAGGTCAGGCTAACTATGCAGCTTCCAAGGCAGGCATCATCGGACTTACAAAGTCCGCAGCAAAAGAGCTTGCTACAAGAGGCATCACGGTAAACAGCGTAGCTCCGGGTTATGTTAAGACTGACATGACTGAAGTATTGAGTGATAAAGTAAAAGAAGCCATCCTCGCACAGATCCCTATGAAGAAGTGCGCAGAGCCTGAAGACATCGCCAATGTCGTATCTTTCCTTTGTTCTGACAAGGCAAGCTACGTAACGGGTCAGGTCATCAATGTCGATGGCGGAATGGTAATGTGAGGTAAACAAACATGAACGGAAGAAAAGTAGTAATCACAGGTCTCGGTGCCATCACACCGATTGGTAATGACGTAAACACATATTGGGAGAACCTTAAGGCAGGTAAGGTCGGTATCGGACCTATCACAAAGTTTGATACGACTGATTATAAGGTTAAGCTCGCTGCAGAAGTAAAAGACTTCAATGCAACGGACTACATGGACTTCAAGACAGCCAAGAGAGCAGAGCTCTTCTCACAGTACGCTATGGCAGCAGCTTGCCAGGCTATGAAGGACTCAGGTCTTGATATGGAGAAAGAGGATGCTTTCCGCGTAGGTTGTATCGTAGGTTCAGGCGTAGGTTCCATGCAGGCTAACGAGAGAGAGTACGGAAAACTCATCAATCCTAAGTTCGGTCCTTCCAAGGTCGCTCCTATGTACATCCCGATGATGATCTCCAACATGGCAGCAGGTAACGTTGCTATCCTTCTGGGACTCAAGGGTAAGAATATCGATGTAGTAACGGCATGCGCAACAGGTACAAACTGTATCGGTGAGGCTTTCAGATCCATCGCATATGGCGAAGCTGACGTTATCTTTGCAGGCGGTACTGAGGCAGCTATCTGTCCTCTGGGCGTTGCAGGATTTACATCCCTTACGGCTCTTTCAACCAACGAAGATCCGAATACGGCTTCAAGACCGTTCGACGCTGAGCGTGACGGCTTTGTTATCGGTGAGGGTGCAGGTATCCTCGTACTCGAGGAAGAAGAGCACGCCAAGGCAAGAGGCGCTAAGATCTACGCTGAGGTCGTAGGTTACGGTGCTACATGTGACGCTTTCCACATAACTTCACCTGCTGAAGACGGAAGCGGTGCTGGAATGGCAATGAAGTATGCAATGCAGGATGCAGGCATCGAGCCATCCCAGGTTGACTATATCAACGCTCACGGAACATCCACACACCATAACGACCTTTTCGAGACAAGAGCTATCAAGTTCGCTATGGGTGATGATGCATATAAGACACACATCAACTCAACAAAGTCTATGACAGGACATCTTCTCGGAGGCGCAGGTGCCATCGAGGCTATCGATGTTGTAAAGTCCATCGAAGAGGGTTATATCCACGTAACGGCAGGATCCAAGAATCCGGGCGAAGAGTGCGATCTTAATTACTGCTTCGGTGAGGGCGTTAAGAAGGACATCACATACGCAATGTCCAACTCACTCGGATTCGGAGGCCACAACGCAGTTATCGTACTCAAGAAGTACGAAGGATAAGGAGCACGGTTATGGCTAATTCTCTTAACATCGAACAGATCAAGGACATCCTTCCACACAGAAGCCCGTTCCTCCTGATCGACAGGATCGAAGACTTCGAGCCGGGTCAGTATGCTATCGGTAAGAAGTGCGTAAGTTTCAACGAGCCGTTCTTTGCAGGTCACTTCCCGCAGATGGCTATCATGCCGGGCGTGCTCATTGTTGAGGCTCTCGCTCAGACGGGCGCAGTCGCTATCCTTTGCAAAGAGGAGAACAAGGGCAAGATCGCCGTGTTCACCGGCATCGACAACTGCAAGTTCAAAAAGCCTGTAGTTCCGGGAGATGTGCTCACTCTCGAGACAAAGATCACCCAGGTCAGAGGACCTATGGGTATCGGTGAAGCAAAAGCCACTGTGGACGGCGAACTCAAGTGCAGCTGCACCATCAAGTTCGCAGTCATCGACAACTAAATAAGCGGTTTACGAAGTGTGTAATGCACCTCGTTTATAACTGATAACGGAAACGAAGTCCCATCAGATCGAACCTGAGCCAACATGCCTGTACACAACCCATGGCGAAGGAGAGATCCGGGACTTCATTTTTTTGCCTTTTCGAAAAGCAAATGAAATTTCTTTTGGCTTATTTAAAAGAAAAAATCGAAAAAAATGAAAATTTGCTCAGGTTTGACGCAAATCCGTTCTTTTATAAAAAGAGGGATGAATGTATAATCGGAAAGGATGGCGCGAATTGTGCCAAAACTATAAAAATTCACAGGAGTGATCTACATATGGCAATGGTTCAAAAGAAAAATGTTGAAGATTTAAATGTTGCCGGAAAAAGAGTTATAGTCCGTGTTGACTTTAACGTTCC
>CADCQX010000461.1 GCA_902803695.1 Oscillospiraceae bacterium | reverse complement strand
TGTCTTTCATCAATTCTGATTCGTCATCATATATCTCTCCGTTGATAATAGTAAATACAGAAGGTTCTATGATCCCACAGCCAATAAAATCAATGGAATCAAAAGCACCGGTTCTAATAAAAGCACAATCATTATGAGCAGTGATCTCAGAATGATCAATAACTAAATGGTTATCGTTTTTACCATTTAAGCCCATCATTCCATAGGGGCCGCTAAACTCGACAGAAGCATCCTTATATGTAAGCGTTGTCCCTGAGATCATCCATATGCCGGGATTATCCACAACTCTTAAGTTCAGTTTGCCGGGACCTGTGATCGTCAGATCTTTCATAAGTAAAATGGAACCGACAAGGTTGGAATCATCTGCAATATATAAAGTAATATCATCAGTACTAATGATCAAATAGTCAGTTTTTTGGGCTTCGTCATATGAATAATCTCCGGATACATTTAATGTTTTAGTAGTTACATCATATGAGAAAACACCATTGCCGAGTATATCATCACTATTTTCCGAATTTACGAAAATATTAGCGATAGTAAGAGCAGGAGCAACTAGTGTAGTATTTCCGTTGACTGAATAAGTTGAATAATCAGATATTATTGAAGGATCGATCGGATTTTCTGAAGTAAAAGAACCGTATTGGATCTCGATATTTTTTGATTCATTGAATATACTGCCGTTATCTGCGCTATTTGTGATACTTGTTCTAACCAGAAGATTACCTTTTCTGACATCGATGATGTATGTGTCTTCAAAGTATCCTTTGATTAACCCGCTTCCTTCAAAAACAACAGTTTCATCATCAGGAACAACTATATTAAAATGCCCGGAATCTGACAGATTAATCGTAGCGCCGTTAAGATCAAACTCACAACCGCTATTAAAAAAAAACGTACCTGCAAAGGATACTGTTTTTGATCCGTCTTTTATCTTTATCTTTTTGGCATTTTCAGCAAGAGCCGACCTTAATTCTCTATCAGATGAGATAATATATGTATCTTCCGTAGCAAATACATTGTTAGAAAAAGCCGGAACAAATACTGTAGCGATGAATACCAGCAATAATGCCGATGCTAATGAAACGATGATTGATCTTTTTCCAGTCATATAAACCTCCAGTTTAATAACCAAGAATGCTAAAACAATACATAAATAATTTTACTATCGGTAAATTTCTTTGTAAATTTACATACAGAGTTATCGAGCAGTTTTCCAGTTAAAATGCCGAAGAAATATCATCAATTTCAAAATAGTGATATCTAAAAATACAAATTGTTGTATCACAAAAAAAGCCACAGCTTCAGCTGTGGCTCAGATAATAATTCATTTGTTGTCTTTAACCTCGGTCAATCGCATAATCTTTACAGATCTGCGTAAACTCAGGTGACTTAACGAATTCATCAAATACCTGTTCTTTGGTCATACCGTTCTTCATCGAATCAAGCCAGAAGTTCATTCCGTCATCATCAGGTTCACGACCCATGAATGTTCTGTACATTCTCGTAAGAAGTTCTTTGTTATCAAAGTTGTGATCATTGAACTCCTTGGAGAAGAAGAACTCGTGAGCTGCCTGTTTACCCGTAAGTTCGAGATTAGTAAGACCCATAGCCCAGAACTTAAGTCCTTCTTCTTCAGCCTCTCTTCCAAGACACTCAGTATAAAGTCTCTCTGCAAATTCTTTTGCATTCTTTGAAGGTATAGTTGCCTTTGCTCTGGTTGCACCGGACTTAACTCCATATGTAGCACAGATATTGCACCATTCCTCTGAATTGATAAAACCGTCAACTACCTTATCTCTTCCTTCAGTCTTAAGACTGTTCATCCAAAAATTGAAACCATCAGGATCAGCTGCTGCATCTCTATCAAAGAATGTCTTATAAAGAACCTTGAGGAACTCCTCATCACTCAATCCCCTATCATTGAACTCTTTACTCAAAAGGAACTCATTAGCGCACTGAGCACCGTTAAGGTCACCCTTACCTACATGCTCACACCAGAATGCTTTTCCTTCAGGTTCTGAAGCACGGTTAAGTGCTACTACATAAAGTCTCTCAACGAAATCCTCGAATGAACCACCTTTTGTTTCAGGATCAGGATTTACAGGATCCGGTTTAGAAGGAGCTAATGTTGGGATATTATTAAGAGCCTTTGTCTGTGTTTCAAAAGCCTTATTAGTAAATGTTGCTGTATATGTAGTGGTACCAACTACTGATGTTGTAGCGGGTGTTGTAACTTTTGATGTAGACTTAACAGTCTCGGTTTCTACAAGTGATGAATCAACTTTACATGTTCTTTTGGCTGTGCATTCCGAAAAATCACTTGACCATGTATATTCGGCTGGTCCCCAATACTCATCAGGTTGAATTTTAATCTTTTTGACCGCAATACCTTTTGAATCATAAACCGTACCATCGGCAATATCATATTTTTCCGGTTCAACGATTTTACAATCTTTTAATTCAAAAATGCCATATGCAATTATTGATTCAGCTTCAGAATTATCAATAATAAGAGAGTTGTCGATGATTAAACTATTTTCATCATAAATAGATATGCCTCCAGATGTGCCTTTAAATTCGATAGAAACATCTTTGATCAAAAGATCACTTGCCTGAATACAAGCAGCAAATTTATCACTAGTAACAGTTAACTTGTTATTTCCTGTTATTGTTGTACTACGATATAGATCTAAGCAACCAATCAAAGATGATGGACCTTGTACATCAATAGTTAAACCAGGGACATATGATGTAATAATAAATCTCTCAGGGTCATTATCATAACTACCATCTCCGTTAATTGCGAGAGTTCTTGTATCATAATCATAACTGAATACACCATCTCCGAGAATATCTTTACAGTTATAATGATTTACAATTTCACCGGCTACTTGAAATCTATAATCAATATAACTAGTAGTAAATCCTGTATCATCATCTTTATCCCAATAATAATATGAAATAAGAGAATACGAAACCTTATCTATCCACTCATATTTAGAAATAAAGATGCCAGAATAAACTAATATGTAACAATTAGTTTTATTCAATAAATTAAAAGGCGTACCATTAGATTGGGGTTTATTCTCAACCGTACCGGATTCAAAAACAAGGGTTCCTTTATTTACATATAGAATTCCACCAGAATAAGTAAATTCTCCACCTATATAACCGTTTCCTGTAATAGTAACAGTATCATCTTTATTATTTGTTGAAATATCTATATAGCTTTTAGGTCCTAAATTCATTGATTTTTTGTTAAGATCTATAGTAACAGGAAAACGAATATAAATTACTTCATTTGTTTCAATAGATGAAGATAGTTTTATAGTCTTGTTTTTATTAGAAAAATCACTCAAAGCAGTTTTCAATGCATTATATGTTCCTACTTCAATAACATCCCCTGCAGCATAAACATTGTTAGATAACGCCGGTGTAAATATTGGTATAACAAAAGCTAACAATATTACTGTTGCTAATGAAAGTGCTATCAATCGTATCTTTCTCATAAAACCCTCCAATTCAGCAAATAAATAGAACATTCTTAAACGGTAAAGAACCATTCAAGTATAAACAAAAACACAAAGTAATTTTATAAGATGTTTATTTCAATGTAAACACAACAGCAGCATGCCAACAAAAAAAGAGCCATGAAACCATGACTCTCTTTTCGTTAGTCAGCTTTATTGTTTATCCTCTATCAATCGCATAATCCTTACAGATCTGTGTAAACTCAGGTGACTTAACGAATTCATCAAAGACCTGCTCTTTGGTCATTCCGTTCTTCATCGAATCAAGCCAGAAGTTCATTCCGTCATCATCCGGTTCACGTCCCATGAATGTTCTGTACATT
>CADCQX010000460.1 GCA_902803695.1 Oscillospiraceae bacterium | reverse complement strand
TTAAATGCGGTGTTTAAGCAGGTTTTCGAAGATTTTGATTATACGAAATATCCGATCTCCGTTGATTCCGATAAATGATGAAAGATATTGACTCCTTGTGATCCTGATCGTAAGGAGTCTTTTATTTCGACTAAAGACATATATTATAATATGGTCCGCTTTCGATGTGGTATAATACAAAGTTAGATTAATGAATGAGGTTTTATAACATGGCTTTAAGAAATATAGTCTTAGAAAATGAAGAACTTATACGTAAGAAGAGCAGACCTGTAGATGAGATCACACCAAGGATCCTTACACTGCTTGATGATATGGCTGATACGATGTATTACGAGAACAGAGGTATCGGTATCGCAGCTCCGCAGGTAGGCGTTTTGAGACGTGTTTTCATTGTTGATGTTGGTGATGAGCACGGTCTTATCGAATTTATCAATCCTGAGATCACCAGAAGAGAGGGAACACAGGTTTATACAGAAGGTTGTCTTTCTTGCCCGGGTAAGAATGCAGAGGTTGAAAGACCTGCAGAGATCACCGTAAAGGCTCTCGACAGAAACGGCAAGGAGTTTACACTTGATGCTGACGGTCTTTTGGCTGTTTGTATCTGTCATGAATACGATCATCTTGACGGTATCCTTTTTATCGATAAAGCTATCAACGGCGAGATCTACGAGGTGGAGTCCGATTCATGAGTGATCTGAAAATCTGTTTTATGGGTACTCCTGACTTTGCCAGGACTGTTTTGGAATCATTGGTAAATGAAGGATATAAAGTTGTTCTTTGCTGCTGCCAGCCTGATAAGCCGGTCGGCCGTAAGAAGATAATCACAGCTCCTCCGGTTAAGGTTTTCGCGCAGGAAAAGGGCATTGATGTTTTTCAGCCTGATTCAATGAGAACGGATGAGGCGTTTGAGACTATCTCCAAATATGAGCCTGATCTTATTATCACAGCTGCTTACGGCAAGATCCTTCCTTCGAAGATCCTCAATATCCCTACAATGGGATGTGTTAATGTACATGCTTCTCTTCTTCCGAAATACAGAGGAGCAGCACCTGTACAGTACGCCATCATGAACGGTGATAAGGTTACCGGTGTAACTATCATGGAGATGGATGAAGGCATGGATACCGGTGCCATGATCGATAAAGTTGAAGTAGCCATAAGAGATGATGTTGATACCGAGACTCTGATGAGTGAACTTGCTGTTGCAGGAAGTAAGCTTCTTATCGATACTCTTCCGAAGTATCTTAATGGCGAGATCCTTGCTCATGCACAGAATAACGATGAAGCAACCGTCTGCGGTCAGATCAAGCCTGATCAGGGTGTTATCGACTGGAACCAGAGTGCCAGGAAGATCCACGACCTCGTAAGAGCACTTACCAATTGGCCGGGTGCTTCTACGATACTGGACGGTAATAAGCTCAAGATATATAAGACCCACGTTGCGGAATTTGAAGATACTGACCTTAAGCCGGGCCAGATAGCCAAGGCTCATAAGAAGGATCTCTTCGTTAAATGCGGAGAAGGTTACCTTGCCATAGACGAGCTTCAGACAGCAGGCGGTAAGCGCCTTCAGGCTATTGATTGCGCGCATAATTTCAAGGTCGGAACTATGCTCGGTGAAGGTGTATGATCTCAGATCGCGAGATTGCATATGAAATGCTCTATGACGTCTTCGAGAAGGAAGGCTTCAGTAATCTCGTGCTCAAGGATTACGAGACCACGGGATTTGTGTCTGCGATGTTTTACGGCACGATCTTAAGGTCCGTGACCATCGATTTTATTTTCAAGCATGTAGTAAAGAACGATGTGAACGATATGGATCCTGTTACCAGGACCATCGTCCGCATGGGCGCTTGGCAGATCCTTTTCTCTGACAAGGTGCCGTCATTCGCTGCTTGTAACACATCAGTCGAGCTTTGCAAGAAGTACAGGCCTCAGAGCAGTTCTTTTGTTAACGCCATTCTTCGAAAACTCGCTTCGACTGACATCGATATCGATTCTTTTAAGCCTGAGATCCGTACTTCTCTAAAAAGTGAGATCTTCGGCATCCTCAAAAAATGCTACGGCAAGAACAAAGCATTAAGTATCGGTGAGGCTCTTCTGGAAAGACCGAAT
>CADCQX010000459.1 GCA_902803695.1 Oscillospiraceae bacterium | reverse complement strand
GTTACGGATGTTATCTCAGGTGACCAGCCGTCAAACGTATAGGTGTACTTATCATCCTTTTCCTTAGTCGGTGTTTCTCCGTTATAGATAGGGGTTTGGTCGTATTCCACCATATCTGACTGAAGTTCTGTTCCGTCTTCGTTTAAGAAACAGATCTTATATGGTCTCGGAAGACTTTCGAAAACTGCATAATATGTTACAGCCTCGGTTAGTTCAGGAAGTTCTTCGTCTTTGCCGTAAGTTTTTTCTCCGTTTTTCCATCCTGAAAACTTATATATTTTATCTTCGGTCGGTTCTTTTGTCGGTTCTGACATGTTGTATTTCGGATGCGAATTAATACTATATTGTGTTTTTTGAAGTGGATTTGGATCATCCTCGCACATGAATTTGACCGTGCAATAAACTTTCTTAAAGACTGCACTTAACTGTACATCGGTATCGGAATCAGGCATTAAGAATTGACCTTCGCTGGTGGGATAGAGGTTTTCAGTTCTTAATCCGTTATCCCAAACAATATAATCTAATTCATAATCCTCATCAGGTTGTACGAGAACCTGTAAGAGATCAGTCCCATAAGATAATGTGTTTCCCGTTATGGATCCGTACTCACATTCAGAATAACTGACATTGTAGTAGTAGTGAACAGAGTAGTCTTTCACTAAATCAAAGGAATAGTCCCAACGAGTATTTATAGGTTTTCTTGATATGATGGTCTTGAGATTAGTGCAACCCTCAAATGATGCGTCGGCCAGATAGATTCCGGTAGTATCATATTCAAATACGACTTTTTCAAGATTGGTACAGTACTGAAATGCTTCCGGATCGATGGCGGTTACGCTTTTAGGTATAGTTATCTCTTTAAGACTATTGCAGCGTTCAAATGTTCCGTATTCTATCTTGGTGATGCTGTCAGGTAAAGTGACGCTCTTAAGATTATAACAACCACTGAACATATAAGGATCGATGTGTGTGACAGTATTAGGGATCGTGACGGTAACAATGTCTGATTTACTTATGCCACTTAGTCCACATAAGTTTCCCGAACCGGTGATAGTGACATTTCCTTCGTCGTCCAACTCCCATGTCAGGTTTTCTCCGCAGGACCCTGAATTATCAGCGGTTATGTTCAAACTTGGATATAATAAAATGATCATCAATGCTGAAAAAAGCAGGGTGAATATTTTCAGTTTAAAACTGTTCATAAGTACCTCCCAGAATTCTGATACTTATTAATGTTAATAAGTTTTGGTTTTACTCACACATTATTTCGTGTTTTTGAAAAACGAAAAGCGCGAACACTCCGGGATTTAAGCAAATAAAACCGGAAGGAGATAATTCCTTCCGGCTTGCTGTTGTTAAACTGATCTTTGTCCTCAGATCAAAACCCCGAGTGTTGAAGCCAAATAGTAGGTGCCACCGAACATGAAGCACATGACTAAGTTGGTAACGAGACCGAATGCGGACAATGCCATTCCGACGATGGATCTTGCTTTTCCCACTCCGAATCTTGCTGCTTCGCGAAGGGATGCGGCTCCAAGTACGATACCGATGACTGCGATTACCATGGCAAGTATATATCCGATGAACATCATGCTGATATCGCCTCCGATCAATGAAAAGAAAAATGAAGCATAAGCAACGATTATCGAGATGATACCCATGATAATGCTGAGTCCCTGAATACCTCTACAATCAAACATAAAAAGTTCTCCTTTGAATTTATCTCTTTCCCTTCCGACAAACTCAATGATTATGAATTGTATCATTGCACATCACGGATGAATGGTCTTCAATCTGCGTGATAGATAACTCTATCTTATCATCATTACGTAAAATATAAATCTTTTGTTCAGACATCAGTTTTTTGTTATGTATATCATTGCGTTTGAACTGTTTGCCGGACTTTTTTTCATGTTTTTCGAAAAACAACGAATTTGATATTGTCATTGTTATTCCATAGTGTTACAATCCATTCCATTATTCCAAAAAACGTTGCGGATAATAGAGAAAAAGGAAGGAGAGACAAATATGAATGAAGAAAGATTGACTTCAAAAGTTTTAACCAAACTCAACGAATTTAATATCACAACCACAAATATCCTGTTGTCATCTCCGATCGATCTGTCCTTTGACGGAAATTACATTAAGGGCTATGTAGTGATTACAAAGGATAAGCTGGCGGTATGCACAATGGTGCTTCCTGCAAATACGATAAACTATTTCCGAGGTGCGGACAAAGGCGAAGACCTTGTCGATAAAGAGCCCGGCGACTACGACGTCGCCGTCTACGACATTGATAAGCTTGCACATGTTCGACTCGATGCGTTTATCGGGTCGAATATTTTTTGCGGCGAATATGACGGTGAGTTCATAAACATCGCGGCATTCACTAACAGATATCAGCAGGATATGAACGTCCTCTTCAGAAAGCTCAAGTCGTTTCTGCACGGCGCCGAGCTCGTTGCAGAGGAGGAACCTGAATCAGAAGAAGAGGAAGAGGCGGAGGAGAAAAAGAAGAACAAGCGCTCCATCTTCATGCGAACGCTCAAGTACTTCCTGCGCTACCGTCTCGAAGTGATCGTCCTCATGCTGACATACATCATCTCGGGTGTAGTCAATATCGTCTGGCCATACCTCGTGGGTACAGTCCTTTTCGATCATGTTCTCGAAAAAGATGACAACTACTTAGCAAGTTTCAACCTGGCAGGCAAGTTCATGCTGGCGCTCCTGATAGTAGCGGTACTCATGATCCTCGCGAGAGTCATACAGAGCATCTCGAACTATCTTCAGATCTTTGTGATGGCTAAGGTATCGAGCAGGATGAGCCACGATATCAGAACTGACGTATTCAATGCGATGAGCAAGCTCTCGCTGAACTTCTTCGTCAACAAGCAGACCGGCGGTCTCATGACGAGAGTCCTCAGCGATTCGGATAGAGTACGTGAATTCTTTATCGACGGACTTCCGATGATATTCGTTCATGCAATAACGATAGTCGTTACCTTCACGGTAATGTACAGGCTCAACTGGAAGATGGCACTCATTGCGTGCATACTCCTGCCGCTTCTGGTCTTCATGACGGTCAAGCTCCGTCCGGGTCTTTGGACATTGTCCGGTAAGAGACACCGTGCAGAGAAAGCGGTAACGGCAAGAGCCAACGACAACCTGACAGGTGCACGTGTCGTTAAGGCATTCGGTCAGCAGGATAACGAGATCGAGCGGTTCAGACATCCGAGCAGCAACCTGAAGGAAGCCGAGATCAACATCGTTAAGCTCCGTAACAGGTTCGCGATACTTTACAACATGGTAATGGAAGTATCCAGCATCTGGATCTGGCTTGTCGGCGTATTCTTCGTACTGAACACTCACGAGATCGAACTCGGTGTGCTTATTACTTTCGTCGGGTATGTAATGCAGCTCAACGGTCCGATGAATTTCTTCTCCTGGATATTCAGGATGTGGTCGGACAGCATCAACTCAGCTGAGAGATTGTTCGAGATCATAGATGCGATCCCTGAGATACAGGAAAAGGAAGATCCTGTAAGACTCGAGAAGCCGCGTGGCGAGATCGAGATCAACAACGTAACCTTCGGATACAAGGTCGGAAGAC
>CADCQX010000458.1 GCA_902803695.1 Oscillospiraceae bacterium | reverse complement strand
AGTATCCTTGGATTTGAAGTTCAGTTCAGTATTGAGAGCTTCATCGTATTCGTCCTTGGTGATGGAGCCGAGCTCGTACATTTTCGAGAGGACGATTCTTTGTCTTCTTAAGGCATTACGGCGTCCGGACTCACGGAGAGGATTGTAGTAGGACGGGCTCTTAGGAAGACCTGCGAGGAAAGCGCACTCCGCGATGTTAAGCTCGCTGGCGTTCTTTCCGAAATAGTTCTGGGCAGCCGACTGGATGCCGACATAGTTGTTGCCCATAGGAGCGAGGTTGATATAAAGCTCCATGATCTCGTCTTTGGTGAGGTCCTGCTCGAGAGCCATAGCGGAATACCACTCCTGGACCTTACGGGATGTGGAGTGCTCGTCCTGACCCGTGATGAGCTTAACTGTCTGCTGAGTAATGGTGGAACCGCCGTATGTAGCCGTACCGCCGTTGGCAAGAGCAGAGAGCACCGCACTACCGATACGCTTAACATCGATACCTGAGTGGGTATAGAAACGCTCATCCTCGATGGCGATTATAGCTTCGTCGATATATGTATCCTTAACGTCTGAGAAAGAAACGTAGATCCTGTCGACATTCTCGCTTCCGACGAGCTTCGCGATTACATTTCCTTCGCTGTCGTAAACGAATGATGTCTGAACATCTTCTGTGTGGGTAAGGTCACCGATGGAAAGAGGCTCTGCAGTATTTACGTAGCCCAGAAGCATTCCTCCGCCGAAACCGCCGAGGATGAAGCCAACGCAAAGAACGAGTACGAGACCGATCTTGATGATGTCAGATGCAAAGCCGATGAACTCTCTGTAGATACTTCTATCGAAGCCCGACCTTGTCGGCTTGCCCTTGAGAGTTGATCGAAGCTCACTCGCCAATGCCGTCTTTTCCGGCGGTACCGGCTTGGAGGTTCTCTGCCTGTTTTCCATCTTTTAAACCTCATTCATATAATATTAGATAACTATTTTACCACTTTTCGAAAAGGACATGGCAAATAATCGAAAATTGCCACAAAGTGCTACAATAGGGTGAAGTTTGAATCGGAGGCCCGGATGGAAAAGATCAAGGCGAGAACCCTCGGAAATGAAGGCCAGGGAATAGGTAATCTTGATAACGGCAAAGTGTTCTTTGCCGAAGGTCTGCTGCCGGGCGAAGAAGCCATGGCCGAGGTCATCTCCGACAAGAAAAAGATCATGATCGCGAAGGTAAATGAGCGCCTTAACGATTCTCCTCAAAGAATGATCCCTTCATGCGAAAACTACGGTAAGTGCGGCGGGTGCGATATCATGCACATGACCTCTGACCTTGAACGATCATTTAAGCAGAACAAGGTAAAGGAAGCACTTCAAAGGATCGGAGGGCTGGATATCGAAGTAAATGATATCATCGACTCGCCGAGAAGGCATAACTACCGTAATCATATGCAGTATGTGATCTCAGGGATGGACATAGGACTCCGCTCACAGAGCAGCAATGACTTCGCGTGCTGTGACGGATGCATGATCGAATACGAAGCTTTTTCGAAGATAAGAAATATCATTAAGGAATGTTTTGAATATCACCCGACCACACTCTTCTCATCGCTTATCCTGAGAGGTTCCGAGAGGACAGGGGAGTATCTCATGGAGTTCGTGACCGAGAGCAGTCAGAGTCATGAGATCCTTATAAGGGATGCTCAAAAGTATATCGAGTCCATGAGTGTTTTCGAGAAGATAAATGAGGCCATTGATGGTGAACTTATGGGCATTGTCCTCCAGATGTGCGGTGATAAGACATCAAGGAGGACCAGGAGCGGCAAGCGTGTGGTCCTCTGCGGCAAGGACTATTTCCATGAGATCCTGAGTGACAGAAGATTCAGGATAAGAGCAGGTGCGTTCTTCCAGGTGAATACCGAAGGAGCGGAGAAACTCTATGCCCCTGTAAGAGAGTTCGTTAAGGACGCGGAAGTTCTCTATGACCTGTTCTGCGGAACGGGATCCATCGGTCTTTGCTGCGCTTCTTCCGGTACGAGACTGTTCGGTATCGAGGTGTCATCAGAGGCAGTGTCTTCGGCCAAGACGAATGCGGAACTTAACGGGATCACGAATGCCGATTTCGTTGTTAAGCAGGCGGAGAGATTTGACTTTGACGGAGGCGACCTTCCGAAGCCTGACGCGGTCATCGTGGATCCGCCGAGAAAGGGTATGGATATAGCTCTGATCGCGAAACTCAAAAAACTCGCGCCACAAAAGATTGCATATGTCTCATGTGATCCTGCAACACTCGCGAGAGACCTTAAGTACCTTACGACTGACTATGAGATCTTGAGCGTAACGCCTGTTAATATGTTCCCGTATTCGCATCATGTCGAGACGGTTGTCTTGTTGGGTTGGAAAGGGAACAAAGATGATTATACGTATATTGACTACGAGCCAGACCATAGCGAAGTGGAACATGGTAAGGCTACCTATCGAGAGATTACTGAGTATGTTCAGCAGAAATACGGATTTCATGTT
>CADCQX010000457.1 GCA_902803695.1 Oscillospiraceae bacterium | reverse complement strand
CTTTCCAGATACACTTATCAGTCCAAGAGATACTATGATCCTGAGCAGTGCGTACCGGGTAACGGCATGCCGCTCAAGCCTGAGTCTGATTCTCTTATTACTGCTCTTATCACGGTAGAAGACACAACTGCTCAGGGCAAGGATACGGTACACGGAAGACTTAACTTCATCCAGTTCATCGGTATCACAGAATCCGAACTGACAGCGATCAGAGAAGATATCTCAAACATCGGTAAACTTATCGAGCTGATGAAGAAGGATAACCCTTTGCTCATTACCGATCTTGACCGTAAAAAATCATATTTGTGAGGAATTATTAATGGAACTGTGGGATCTTTATGATCGTGATGGAAATAAGACTGGCGAGACCTGGAAAAGAGGTTTCGGCAACTACAAAAAGATCGCCGACGACAGATATCACATGGTATGCGATATCCTCGTAAAGCACGTTGACGGCACATATCTTCTTACCAAGAGACATCCCGGAAAAGATGTCTATCCGGGTTTCTGGGAAGCCAGCTGCGGCGGTTCTGCCGTAACGGGTGAGGATCCGCTTACATGTGCTAAACGAGAGCTTTTTGAAGAGACCGGAATCCGTTCGGATGACTTCATCCTCGTAAGCCATACTTTCCGTGATCCGAGCCACAGCATGTATTATTCCTATCTGACCATCGTTGACTGCGATAAGAATTCCATCGTGCTCCAAGAAGAAGAGACCGTTGACTACAAGTGGGTCGATATCAAAGGATTTCTGGACTACATCGATTCCGACCTCTCGATCAAGACTCACAACAACAGATATGCTTCGTATGTTTCTTCCTGTCGAAAAGGAACTCTAGTAACCGAGATCACCGAAGAACTTTTAAGAAATCAGGATATCAAGTACCGCGACATGCAGGTAAAGATCATCCCAAATATCGAGGCTGATTCCATCATCGGTGTCAGGACTCCTGTTCTTCGAAAACTTGCTAAGGATTATGCGAAAAGACCTGATATAGAAGAATTCCTAAGTGCGATACCTCATCAGTTCTTTGATGAAGATCAGCTTCATGCATTCATCATCTCTGAGATGAAAGACTACGAAAAATGCATGAAGGAACTTAACGCTTTCCTTCCGTATGTAAATAACTGGGCAACCTGCGATCAGATGTCGCCGAAGGTTTTCAAGAAGAACAGAAAGGATCTTCTTGATGAGATAGAGAAGTGGCTTAAATCAGATAAGACATACACCATAAGATTTGCCATAGGCATGCTTATGGAGCACTTCCTCAAAGAAGATTTTAAGATCGATTATCCGAAGAAAGTAGCAAAGATCAGGTCGGAGGAATACTACGTGAACATGATGATCGCATGGTATTTTGCGACTGCTCTGGCGCACCGGTATGATGCGATAATCCCGTTCATCGAGAAGAAGAAACTCGATACCTGGACGCACAATAAGTCTATTCAGAAAGCTATCGAGAGTTACCGCATTACTGATGAGCAGAAGGACTATTTAAGAAGCCTTAAGATCAAAAGATAAATCCGATAAAAAGACACGATATCTTGAATACTCGCGCGTTCGTTGCGTGCTAAAATCCGATTGTAAGTATTTTCGAGCAAAGGGAGAAATGGCACCATGAACGACGTATTAAAAGTATTGGAAACAAGAAGAAGCTGCAGGAATTTCATGCCTAACATGGTCAACGATGAGGATCTTCGTGCCATCATCAAGGCAGGTACATATGCTGCTACGGGAATGGGCAAGCAAAGCCCGATCATCATTGCCGTAACAGATAAGGAAACAAGAGATAAGATCTCCGAAGAAAACAGAAAGATCGGCGGATGGGGAGAAGGTTTTGACCCGTTCTACGGCGCCCCCGTCATCCTTATCGTCCTCGCGAAAAAGGATATTGTCACACACGTTTATGACGGTTCTCTTGTTATGGGTAACCTCATGAATGCAGCTGAGAGCCTCGGCGTTTCCAGCATCTGGATCCACAGAGCAAAAGAGGAATTTGAGTCCGATTTCGGTAAAGATCTCCTTAAAAAACTCGGTATCGAAGGCGAGTACGAAGGCATCGGCCACTGTGCTTTGGGATATGCCGCTGAGCCGCTTAAGGAAGCTGCTCCGAGAAAAGATGACTATGTGTACTATATTTGATGTACAATAGTCTCATGATGGAATTAAAGATAAAAAGATTTAACGAACTGACGCCCGATGAGCTTTACCGTATAGCAAAGCTCCGGGTCGATGTTTTTGTTGTAGAACAAAACTGTGCCTATAGGGAATTCGATGACCTGGATCAGGATGCCATCCACGTATGGCTTGAAGAAGACGGTAAAATCGCGTCTTATCTTCGTGTGCTCGACAGGGGAGTGGAAAGTGAATATCCGGCTCTCGGCCGTGTAATATCCGCGATCAGAGGAGAAGGTCTCGGAGCAAGGATCATGCAGGAAGGTATCAAGGTCGCCCGCAAAGTATACGGGGCAGAGAAGATCTATCTGGAAGCACAGACTTACGCCACCAAGTTTTATGAGAAACAGGGCTTTCACGTGATATCGGATGAGTTCATGATGGACGGTATCCCGCATTACAAGATGCTCTGGGAAAAGGAGTAAAGATCATGAGTGACAAGTTAGTAGCATTCTTCAGCGCAAGCGGCGTTACAAAAGCTCTCGCTACGAGGCTTTCAGAACTTATCGGAGCGGATCTTTTTGAGATCGTTCCTGAGCAGATATATACAAAATCCGATCTTAACTGGATCAATCCGAGAAGCAGAAGTTCCGTAGAGATGAAAGACCTAAACAGCCGTCCTGCAATCTCTTCAAGGATCGAAAACATTGATAACTATAAATATATATTTGTCGGATTTCCGGTATGGTGGTATAGACAGCCGTCTATTATCGATACCTTCCTCGAGAGCTATAATTTCGAGGGAAAGGTCATCATTCCGTTCTGTACTTCCGGCAGCAGCAAGATCGGAAAATCAGCTGAAAATATGAGGACTCTGGCTCCTAAAGCTACAGTACTGGAGGGCCTGAGGTTCGCAAAAAAAGCCGGGGACGATGAACTTAAGTCCTGGGCAGAAGATAAGATGAAAGAAGCATGATCAAATGAATACAACTGAGAGATTCTTAAGATACATTAAGGTAGAAACGACATCAAGTGAGACGAGCGGAACACATCCGAGTTCCGAAAGCCAGTTTGAACTGGCGAAGATACTGGTAACGGACCTTTTAACTCTGGGGATCCCGAAGGAAGATATTTACTTTGATGAAGAGCATTGCTATATCTACGCAAAGATAAAGTCCAATACGGATCTTGATGTTCCGAAGATCGGATTTATCGCGCATGTGGATACGTCACCTGAGGCTTCAGGAAAAGATGTAAAGCCGCAGTTTGTTTTCGATTATGACGGAGAGGATATAACTCTTTCAGAAGGGAAAGTATTAAGTCCTTCCGTATTTCCTGAACTTAAGAAATATGTGGGAAAGACTCTGATAACAACAGACGGCACAACGCTTCTGGGATCTGATGATAAATCAGGTGTGGCTGAGATAATGGCTATGGCTGAATTCGTTATGACCAACTTCGGATTCGAACACGGCGATATCATGATCGCGTTTACGCCTGACGAAGAGATAGGTGAGGGAACCGAGTTCTTTGACCTGGAGAAATTCGGTGCGGATTTCGCTTATACCGTTGACGGCGGTGTCTTAGGCGAGATCTCTTATGAGAATTTTAATGCGGCATCATGCGTGATAAACGTTAAGGGATGTAATGTGCATCCGGGCGAAGCATACGGTAAGATGATCAATTCGCAAAGGATCGCAATGGAGATCGATTCTAAGATCCCTTCTACGCAAAGGCCTGAGACAACGAGAGATCATGAGGGATTTTTCCATCTGTGCTCCATGACGGGAGATGTGTCTGAGACTACGCTCAAGTACATAATCAGGGATCATGATAAGGGACTTTTCGAAGAGAAGAAAAAGTATATTACTGATGTGTGCAAGGATATCGAAGCTTCGCATGAAGGATCAAAGATCGAAGTGAAGATCTCCGATTCGTATTACAACATGTTAGAGAAGATCGAGCCTGATAATATGCACGTGGTCAGAAGATGCCTCGATGCGATGAAGGCAAAGGGAATCGAACCGATCATAGAGCCGATAAGAGGCGGCACGGACGGAGCAATGCTGTCGTTCAAGGGATTGCCGTGTCCGAATATCTGCGCAGGCGGACATAATTTCCACGGAGTATACGAATATGTATGCGTTGAATCGATGGATAAGATAGCCGAACTTCTGGTGGAGATAGTTAAGGCTTAAGATTTCTTCGGGTGAAGGACTTTTCCGACCAGAGTGATAAGCGGTCCGAGGAAAAGCGCCATGAGGATGATACCGATTATCGGTATGCCGCCGAAGATTATTCCGATAACGATAGCGAGAGCATCCCAGCAGATCCTGATAAGTGTCTTTGGGACCTTCGGGAACTTGCCTGTGATCTTGTCAGTCAATATTATCGGGATACCGTCATATGGAGCTACACCCGTATCTGCGTTGATATAAACGGATGCGCAGACCATGAAGCACAGAAGTGCCACAAGGAATATGGACCATCTCGAGACAGGTGCGGTTAATACGGTTGCAGGGATCGTCTTGCCCCAGACCCAGTTGAAGAAATCAACGTAGTAGCCTACGAGGACCATGTTGAAGAGGGTTCCGAAGCCGATCAGCTTGCGGTTAAAAAGAAGAACGATCGCGAACATGAAGATGTTTATTATGAGCTGCCAGTTACCAAAGCTCATGCCGATCTTTGATGAGATTGATCTGTTCATGAATGTGCACGGGTCTGTTCCGAGGTTGCAGTTAACGAGGATGGAGACGAAAAATCCCATACCTGTTACACCGAGGAAACTTATAAGTACCCTTTTCCATTCGATTGCTCTGACTTTTTTAATTACTAAACTGTCTGACATGATCAATACCTCAACAGTGAGTAATTCTACTTCAGCGACTTTTATTATTCAACGGGAACCGGATTGTGCGATTGGATAAATAAATGAGGCAATGTTGAAGAAGTGAGGGCGAATTGACAAAAACGGACGGCCGCAGGTGATATAATTGAAGAGTATTTACATGGAATAGGTAATTTAACAATGTTACAAACACTGTATTTTCAGTGTTTTCGAAAACATGGAAAGGGAAAGAACAAATGAACAAGATTCAAGTAGCAAATGAGACGATCAGGATCTATTCTGCCGGAAAATATGAGTTGAACGGCAAAGAAATAGTATTTCCTGAAGGCGATTATGAGGGTGTGGAGGTCATAACTCCCGCCATGGGCGAGGAACTTCTCGGTAAAGATCCCGAGATCCCGTCCGACAGACCGATGTGTAAGATCTCGGTCATCAACAGCGATTCCTATTCGGCAGCGAAGAGATTTGATAACGTGCTGGTAATGAACTTTGCCAATGCGCATTATCCGGGCGGCGGATTCAGGACGGGAGCGTCAGCTCAGGAAGAGGGGCTATGCAGATGCAGCACGCTTTATAAGTCCATATCTTCTAATAAGGCAGGCGAGATGTATAAGTACAACAATACTCACGCGAGCAAAGTGGAATCGGATCATATGCTCATCACCAAAGATGTGCTGGTATTCCGTGACGAGCATCTGAACCTTCTGGAAGAGCCGTTCAGGACATCGGTAGTAACTATTCCTGCTCCGAACAGACACGGCGCTGCGATCTTTGCTTCGGCATCACTTATCGAAGAGACATTCAGACGAAGGATAACGATAATGACAAAAGCGGCGATAGAGCGCGGCTACAGGAATATGGTCCTGGGAGCGTGGGGATGCGGTGCGTTCGGCAACGATCCGTCGGAAGTGGCACGATACTTTAAGGAGATCATCGTGGACGAAGGCTACGGCAAAGCATTTGATGAGGTCTGCTTTGCTATATACGGATCGGAGAACGGCAGAAACATTACTGCTTTCAGGGAAGTTTTCGAATAATGAGAAAAGAAGCGGCAATATTTACATCTGTCATATTATCTTTGGCACTCAGTTCCTGCTCAATAACGGGTAAGATAAGGAATGCTTATACATACGATATTTGTTAATGTCATGAATATTCAGGAATAAAAAATCCCGAAGTGATAAACGCTTCGGGATTAACTATTCATAAAAACTATATCAGCTGTTCTCTTTGATCACACCGAGGAGATAATTGAACTCGCCTGCGTAGAAATCCTTTTCTACTTTCATGAGATCGAGCCTTGCATCATTGATCATATTGAGTCCGTCGCAGCAAGCCTTGTATGCTGCATCCACATCTCCCAGGATGTTGTAGCTGTAATAAGCATAGACACGAAGGGATGCCGGATTCTCATTCCTGTGAAGATCTGACTTGATCTCGTTATAAAAAGGCTTAGCCTTACGGATGTCGATCTCATAGATGCTGTAGAAATTGAGGAAGACGAGATACTGGTTGAAGAGTGAAGAGTTGTATGGACTCTTATAACGTCTCTCGAACCACTTCTTGATATCGTAGATCTCGTCAGTGAAATCTACCATTTCCGCCCACATATATCTAAGGAACTGATATGATTCAGCGGAAGCAGGTGTCGGATTGTACTGTGAAAGAGACTCGAGGTCAGGCATGGAAACCTGGTCAGCTCTGGAACTGTTTCGAAGTTCCGTGATCTTGCCGTTAAGGAAGATCCTGAAGTCGTCTTTCTGCTTAGCTTTGAAAGCAGAGATAACGATCATGATAAGTGCGATGATGACACCGATAAATGCGCCGACTGAGAATGAATTAAGAAGAGCCGGGCTCGGCTTAAAAAGTACGATGAAAAGAATGAAATAGATGATGGCAACGATGCCGATGATGATAAGACCCTTGAGGGATTCTTTTCTTGCTCTTTCCTCATCGATCTCGACGTCTGATCTGAACTGAGCCTCAACGAACGGGAACAGGGAGAAGCCCTGCTTCGTGTCTACCTTGTGATTTCCGAATCCGAAGAAGAACTTAAGGAATCTTATGCCCGTGATCTCTTCATAACTTGATGATTTAACGAGGATTATCTGGCCTATGAGTGAAGCGAGAAAGAAACCTACCGGAAGTCCGATAACTGCAAGCATGAAAATGATGAAGCCCATACAAATACCACCCTAAAAAAGATTTTACACAGTGCATTTTATCACAGATTTTCCCGCTGTGAATTAAAATTGAATGTTATTATCTATATATAAACATTATATATGGAGGTAGCATTATGCCATTCATTGATTCAAAGATCACTTTCAAGATCACCCCTGAACAGAAGGAAACCATCAAGAGTGAACTGGGTGTCCTCATAGGAACTCTCGGCAAGAGCGAGACATATCTCATGGTCGCTATCAACGACGGTTATGACCTCTGGCTCGGCGGCAAAAAGATCGAGAAGGGCGCCTATATTTCCGTCAGTCTCTACGGTTCCGCTTCGCCTTCCGCATACGATAAACTGACAGGTCAGATCTGCGAATTGTTTGGACGCGTGCTCGATATTCCGGGTGACAAGATCTATGTCACATATCACCCGATAAATGACTGGGGTTGGAACGGCGGAAACTTCTGATAATTATTTTCGAAAAAGATCACAATATCAAAGAAATTAAATTGAAGTTGCCACCAAAGAAGACTATTCTAAAAACAGGTGTTATGGTGTTTTCTGTTCACCGAGTTTACTTTACGGAGGAGGAAATCAAAGATGGGATTTTTTGAAAAAGCGTTCCGCCTTAAAGAAAACGGAACGACTGTAAAGACCGAGATAATCGCAGGTCTCACCACTTTCATGACAATGGCCTACATTATCGCGCTCAACCCTAATCTTTTGACAGGCTTTGGAGCTGAGGGCGCTGATCTGTGGAACGGCGTATTCCTCGCAACATGTATCGCATCGGCAATCGGTACGGTTTTCATGGGACTTCTCGCGAACAAACCATTTGTTATGGCCCCTGGTATGGGACTTAACTCGTTCTCCGCTATAGTAGTTTCCAACATCGTGGCGATCACGGGATTTACGTACTTGAAATCCTTCCAGTCGGCGCTGGTAATCATTTTTCTCGAAGGTATCATATTCCTGGCACTCTCACTTCTTAACATCCGTGAAAAGATCG
>CADCQX010000456.1 GCA_902803695.1 Oscillospiraceae bacterium | reverse complement strand
GAAATCAAAAAAAAAAAAAAAAAACTGCCTCATTACTGAGGCAGTTTCGATCGTACCATTAATGCCAGATGTCCGTCGGATCGTGGCCGTAATCCCCGTAGATAGCTGTTATCGGCGGAGGTACAGGTCTGTCGAACGGGGCCGACTCGGAAGAATAGAATACCTTGACCTGACATCCGTTACAGTTGTCGAAGATCCACTTGGCATCCGCAACCGTAAGTCTGATACATCCGTGTGATACGGATTTACCGAGGTTGTTGTACTGTGTAACGGACTGGGTATTGGCATTTCCATCCTGGTAATACCAGACTGAATGGAATAGATAGTTACCCGTGATCCTTGAGCAGTACTGACCCCATACAGGTCCCATAAGTTCTCTCCAAGCCTGGAGGCGCTGGATCGTAAACGTTCCTGAAGGAGTTACGCCGCCTGCTGAAGAAGAACAGATCATTGCCTTAACAGGGATGTTATATTCTCCACTGTCATCCTTGGCATAAACCATGATGGTGTTGGTAGTACAGTTAACCGTAAGATAGTAGGAATCCTGATCGCCTATTATGCCCGTAACATCCTGGCACAGGGAACCGTCGGCATAGAAGTAGTACTTGAGACCGTCAACATACTTCCAGCCCGTAGCTGCAACATTGTTGGACGGATCGAAGTAATAACGGTCACCGTCGATAGTCTGCCAGCCTGTGACGAAAGCTCCGTCACGGATGTAAACCTTACCTGCAGCTGTCGTATTCCAGCCGGAGATAAAGTTCGGGGATACTTTTGAGTTGTTGCAGTAATTGTTATATTCCTGACTTCCGTAGATATCACTTAAGAATTCGTTCTTACCCTTGTTCTTGATCTTTGTAGCGTATGAAGAAACTTCGGAATCACTTGCTTCCCTGCCGAGAGCAGCTTTATAAACGATCCTTACGTAATCTTCATTACTGTAGTTAAATGCCTTACATTCGGCACTTCCAAGAACCGATGAAATAAACTGGTTAGCGGTCATGGAGCTCGTGAGCTGACCGGAGTAATAGTTTATATCGTCAACGCTCGGTTTTCTCTGGAGAATGCTGTCAAATGCATTGATAACGAAATCATTTACAGGAACGCACTTGTCTCTGTTTTCCGTCATAGAGACGTTTCCTGCAACGATACCGTAGTTACGGCAGAGGTTGGAACATTCCTGTGATCCCAGGATCTGGGCGAAAACGTATCTGCGGCTGACGAGATGAGTATCCATATAGTCGACCCATGAGTTGATCTCGCCTTCACCGCCTTCTCTTCCGAGACATGCTTTGTAAAGACATGCAATATATTCGCTGTCGCTTAGGCCTCTGTTCTTGAATTCCGTACTGTTGATGAATCCGAGGATAAGGTCTGATGCGTTGTTACCGTTGACGATATAATCCGTCCAGTTCTTAAGTCCGTCCGGATCAGGATCTCTTCCGAGGATATTTCTGTAGATGCCGGTAACGAACATTACCTTGTCTGTGTGGATATCAACGTTCTCTGTAAGAGGGAGTGTTCCTCTGGTAACGCCGTAACCTGCACAGATGTCTGAGAATTCCTGGGAGTCGATGAAACAGGACAAAGCCCTTCTTCTGGTCATTCCGCGGTTAAGGGAATCGAGCCAGTATGCCTTACCTGATTCGTCAGGCTCACGGTCCATCATTGAGTTATAGAGGATCCTTACGTAATCCTCATCGGAAATGTTATATCCCTGAAATTCAGGAGAAAACACGAAGCAGTCCATGAGCTTGGCTGCGTCCAATTCACGATTGATGAGACCCTTGGTCCAAAAATCGAATCCCTCCTGATCGTATTCACGTTCCATTACGGTCCTGTAGACACGTGCTACAAAGCCGCCTACACCTTCTGTATCTGATATTCCGGCATTTACTGAACCCATCGGTATCTGGATGACCAGAAACAGGGCGATGAGTGTTGCTGCCAGTCTTGATAGTGTTCTACTTCGCATTCTATCCTCCGAGGTTTTGTGCATAGTCTCTGCTTTTTAACATTTAAATGATATCATTTTGAAAAATTATAGACATATGTTTTATGTTGAAATTCTGTTACAATCATCTTAAGAAACGAAGAAAGGATAGTGTTGATGCGTCTTGTCGGCTTTGTACATTTTCTTCAAGGTCAGCTGAATGACTTTTTCGAGAAATGCATGCCTGAGTCCGGAAGAGTTTTCGAACCGTACGGAAGACATAAGGCTCTTACGGATGTTGCCGGAAATTACAGGCACTTCTGGGTAATGATGGACGACGAGCAGGAGATCGTGGGAACGATCGCCGTAGTTGACCTTCCTTATGATGCGAAGTATGCAGCTGTTATGCACAGGAACTCGGGGGAGATCAAGCATCTTTATCTCCTTAATGAATTTCATGGTCAGGGATTAGGCAAGAAAATGGTGGGATTTGCCATCGATCAGGCTAAGACCTTTGGTTATACATGGCTTTATCTTGACACTATGAGTTCCAGCGAGACCGCTATTGCGATCTATAAGCAGTTCGGTTTTGAGGAGATCTCCAGATATAACGAGAATCCTCATGCTGACGTCTTTATGAGACTTAAGCTCTGATTGCCTTATCCGATAATTTTCCGTTAAGAGACACTATCTGCTGTATCTTGAGGACTTTCTGTCCGTCGATCACGAATCTGTATAAAGTTCCCTCTTTGTCATGAAGTTCGATGTGATGTCCGAACTTTACTATGATGCCCTTCATATCAGCGATACCGAATTCCATCCTTATCGGAGTCTCTTTGAGGACTCTGTTTTTATATCTGCGCCTTGCCTTATCCTTGTGATAGACGATGCCCTCCTTCGGATCTGACGTGGTTCCTTCATAGACGATCCTGTCGGTGGTGACCGTCAACCTGCCTTTGCCGACGAGAGAAAAGTCGACCGCGTCATACTTAAGGAAAAGCTGCGAATCCATTTCCATCTTGAAGTTCGGATCTTCGATCTGCTTTTTGGTGATCTCTGTCTCCCACTCGACATGCTCGTGAAGATCTCCGAAAGACACATCATTCTCAGTTGCTCCCGCCAGAAGTCCGGTCTTTAACATCTTTACCCTGTTGCCGCACTTCTCGCACTGTATCTCATCCCTTCCCGTAAAGCGCATGGTGAATTCCTCCTTGCACTTCGGGCAGGCGTAAGCTACGTTCTGAAGACCTGCGGCAAGCCTTCTGTTCTTATACTCGATGCCCTTCTCGCGGGCGTAATCGTTCTCGTTATAATCCAGCTGTTCCAGCATGACCTTATGAAGTTCCTCTACGGACATGGCTGCGACTTCTTCCTTCGTCAGGACCTTTCCGAACTTGGCATCGATCCTTCCGAGTCTTAAGAAAGATCTGCTCCATCTCGGATAAGTCATGTACGCGCCGTGGCTTTCCATGAACCAGATGCTCGCTTTCGCTCTTTTTATGAACTTGGCCATGCCGTCGTCGAAGCCTATGGATTTGCCGTCAACGAATCTGGTCGCTTCCGGGAAGACCGCCAGAACGCCGTTTCTTTTTATGACTCGCATCATCCCCATGACAGCTCCCGTGTCCTTGGTGAACTGCTTGATCTCTATTATTCCTGCTTTTCGAAAAAGATAACCCCAGATACGGTTGCGGAACAAAAACTCGCCCGCCAGGTAATTGACTTTCCTTCCGTGAGTAAGCCTCATTACCACAAACGGATCCAGATATGAAGGGTGATTGCCGAGGATGAAGATAGGGCCTTCGGCCTTGAGAAATTCCTTATCGGGCTTCGCATGGATGCGCATCAAAAAAGAGAGTACGGGTACAACGACGTCCGTAGCACAGAACGAATAAAAAAACGTGCTTGGTACGCGTCCCTGTTCATCTTTCTTTGCAGCCATCCGAGATCCACCTTCTTTCGGACTACATATTATCAGAGAATGGATTTCACATAAAGAATGAGTTCTTCCCTTTGGTTCGGAAGCTCTCCCTCCAGGACCTTATCGAAAACATCCTTAAGTATCTCACCGACTCTTCTTCCCTCTTTTACACCCATGTCCATGAGATCCTTGCCTCCTATCTGAAGGTCCTTCATCTTGAGGCAATCATTGTCGCGGATTATCTCTTCGATAAGTTTTCGGCGCTCATCAAGAAGGACCATCCTCTCCCTGCCCTTGGCGGAATGCGACAGGATGTCGGCCTTCTGAAGAATGGCGAGCCTTTCCATGAATTCAATGGAATATTCCGACAGATATCTTCTGATCTTCGGCTTGGTCTTCGGGAAAGTATCGTGAAGATAAACGAGATCCAGGATATCCTTCTTTTCCTCATTGGAAAATTTGTATCTGTCGAGGAAGACCTCGCTGATCCTCTTGCTCTCGATATTATGAAGCTTCATATGACCGATCCCCTGCTCGTCGATCTTAAAGACGTCAGGCTTGCCGATATCGTGAAGGAGGGCTGCGATGCAAAGATTCGTATCCTTCGGCTCGACGAGATCAAGTACCGAGAGAGTATGTTCCAAAAGATCCAGGTCATGATATGTGGACTTCTGATCGAAGTCCTTCATCCTCACAATCTCGGGAATAAAGATACCGAATACATCAAGGTATTCTCTTATGATATTCGATGCGTTCTTGCCGGTGATGAGTTTTCTGAATTCTTCGACGATCCTTTCTTCCGATATCTCATTCAGAAGGTCTTTTGTCTTGAAGATCGCTTCGGAAGTCTTCTCCTCGATCCTGAAACCGAGAACGGCGGAAAACCTCAGCGCTCTTAAGATCCTCAGCGCATCTTCTGTAAACCTTTCCTCGGGATCTCCGACTGCTCTTATGACCTTATCGTTTATGTCTTTTACGCCTCCGAAAAGGTCCACCGGTTCTCCCGTTGAATCTAT
>CADCQX010000455.1 GCA_902803695.1 Oscillospiraceae bacterium | reverse complement strand
TGTCCGACACAAGTTACTCGGATGAACAGAAGAGCATGCTCGTTTATATGCTTCTGAACCAGGACGAGATAAAGACTTATCTGTCCAATATGTCAGAGCCTATGGCAGATAGATTCCTGAGCAGCAAGTCGGAAGATAACTGGATATTTCAGGCCCTCGCATGGTGCATCATCGACCAGGACATGTATCTTGCCAAGTCCGGTGCTCACGGCTACAAGGCCTTCGCAAAAGACGTAGGAGACGAGGGAGAATATTCTGACGACGGCTCTTTCTGGAATGTAGTCCTTAAGCCTTTGGTCGAATATATCAGGACTGAATCCAACAGCTATCCTGTAGGAACCGCAGTGGGACAGTACAATGCGAATTTCTACAATCCGAACAGGACCACCGTTCAGAATCTTCTCGGAAGAGCCTACAAAAACATCAACGAAACACTCACACTCACCATTACCAAGAACATGTCCTTCCCGGACGGGTTCGATCCTTTCCAAAATGATGTGATCGCTTTCGATATCATCAACAAAGAAGGAACTGTCGTTGCTACATATCCAATAAGCGGAACGGGATCGGTCTTTACGAAGAACGGCAATGTTTATACAGCTGCAGTAACAGTTCCCGTAACAATGACCGGAGAGTATTTCACCGTCTGCGAGACCGGCGGCGAAGTCGTGGGATATACTTCCGAAACCTATAGTGAGGTTAACGACAGCGGATCGTTCCTTTTCGAGAAGAATTCGGAAAAGATAGATCCTGCAAACGGAAATAACCAGAAAGTGGAATTCTGGAATAACTACGAAAAGATCACGTCATCCTTCACCATCAAGAAGATCTTCAGCGGCGTGGATCTGCCTGAGTCTGAGAAAGAAAAGGTAACTCTGACTCTGTACAAGATCAACCCTGACACTATGGAACCGACAGTCGTAAAGATCCTGAAGTATGAGGATCTCGAATATAATGCTCAGGACGGAAGTTACGATTACAAGCTGGACGACATCGACTGCACCCAGTTCTATTGCATTACCGAAACGAATACTTATGACGAGTATTACTACAAGCTCTATCCGAAATATCAGATATCCGGATACAACTATCTCACACAGAAAGATGTGTCTTCTGCCAAGACCGATATGAGTTATTTCGAGCAGGAGGGCTACTACAGCACCAACACCGCTTTCCCGCTGATGGATCAGACTGTCACCATAACCAACGGTTATGTGTTAAATACCGGTACTCTTGACCTCAGGAAGGAATTCGAAGGCGTTGAATCCGATGACATTCGCAAAATAATGTATACCGTCACAGACTCAGACGGAAAGGTGATCAAGACTCTCAACATCGGAAACGATTTCTTTATAGGTAACGGCGTAGCCTCAGCCAGCGTTTACAATGTAGATCCGCGAAAGACATATACGATAACCGAGACAGACTACAAAGTTGACGGTACCAAAGTGACCGTATCCTATTCGGTAAACAGCGGAGAATTCACTGAAGGCGACTCGGCAACCGGAATAACCGTGGAGCCAAGGAAGCACACCAAGGTAACCTTCAAGAATATCTACGAAGAGAGCACTGAAACTCCGACGGAGACGGAAGAGACCACTACGACTACCGGGTCGACAGAACCTACGGAGTCAACATCAACACCGGCTTCTACTACGACAACGACTACTGAGTCAACTGTCCCGACAACACCTACGGAACCTTCAACTCCATCTTCCGATGCAGTTGAAACGACTGCCGGCGGAGCATTGATCACCACACCTACTCCTGAAGCGACACCATCTGCCACAGCCACACCAACGGCCACACCGACAGCTACACCTGTATCTTCAAAGACAACGAGCACGGATACGGGAAAACATACCGCCACAGGAGAGAAGATCTCCGTTCTGACCCTCAGCGGATTTACCTGCCTTATAGCGGCAGTCATAACTCTAGAAATCCGGAGAAGACGTTTCTCGGATTACAAATAAATATCCCACGGGATATCACTGAGTTTGCGGGAAGCCCATATCGCCCTATGGACTTCCTGTTTTTTTGCCTTGGACAGTTCTGCAATATTCTCGACTATTCGTTACGAATACAACATAATAATCACAGAGGTGAATAATAAGGTCACAAAATCATAGAAATCAAATACTATGACAGTAACGAGATATGTTCCGTCATATATGCTGATAAAACCTCTCAAGAGCTGGTTGTTCGAAATCATACTGATCAGTCCATCAAAACAGCTTTTGGTAAGAATGAACTTCCTTCATGGAACGATTTAGAGTTTTTCATAGAAGATAGGTGTGTATCAAGACATCGAGATGGTCTTCAATATTATCTTGAGTCCATAGGATTATCTGAATATGATCCTTGGTCTATCGTTGAAAAAACTAAAGGAGTAATGGCAGAAGACAAACAATGGCTAACAATTACCGAAGTTAAGTAGGCATTTTTTACAATATTTGCAACCTGACCATATCAAAGGTAAAATTGTCATATGAGTGAGCGTATTAGATCCATCAAGTGCAACGTACAGTGCATGAACTTCTTGGACGGCGTTTTCTACGCCCTCTATTTTATTGCGTTCAATTACCTGTTCCTCACGACCACAATGTTCTACGATTACGCCTTCTTCGGCTACCGCGGCATGCTCGAGCGCGGAATGAACATTGTTACATTCTTCCTGATCGGCCTTTCCGTCATCAGCATCGTGGTCCTTTTCGACAGCCTG
>CADCQX010000454.1 GCA_902803695.1 Oscillospiraceae bacterium | reverse complement strand
GGCCTACACCATATACCGCGGAGGCACCTACAACAACGACATCCTGGTATTCTTCCTTCTTGTCATCAGCTCGAAAAAGAAATCTTTCAAGCTCATCGGCTATATCTCGCTTCTATGCGGATCCCTCTGGATCATCGCATCTCTCATCGCATCTCTTACGGGATTCATTCCTGACGTCATAAGCTATAACGGCGGTCACGGCTTCGGCATCATCTGCAATACCGACCTTATGTGTCACCTTTTCATGCTGACGATGCTCATCTTCATCATCAGAAAGGGCCGTCCGGGTCTTCCGTCCCTTGCCTTAAGCGCAGTCATCCTGCTTTGGGCAGGCCTCGCGATCCAGGCTGACATCGGATTTTTCTGCTACGCGGTACTTCTCGTCGTAACGATCGCTTATAAACTGACATTCCCTATGGGATCCAGGCTCCGCAACAAATTCATCATGAAACCTATTGCTGTCATCATGATCTTCTCGTTCGTGATCCTTGCCGTAACGACTCTTCTTCTTACGTATTACTGTCCGGAGAGCACCCTCAGAAGTCTTTCCGAGTCACACGATATCTTTAAGCTGATCGCGATCCGAATCTCTTGCGGCAAGACAGCGTTCGAGAATTACAAGATCCTTCCTCTCGGCCAGAAGATCTACGAATTCGGTACTCTCAACGACATCAAGAAGAGCATCTTCGCCAAGGACTATTTCTTCCTCGACGTATCCTACACGAAGATTTTATTCCATAACGGATATATCATGCTCGGTGCAGTGCTTACGCTCTTCACCGCCCTTCAGATCCGCCTTTTAAAGAACAAGCAGTTCTACGCCATGTTCATCATGACCATGTTTGCGATAATCTGCGCCATCGAGCACAGCATGATCGAACCTGCCTACTGCGTTTTCGCCTATCTTATGTTCGCTGAGATCGACTTTGACAGACCGCTGGTATCTGCGTATATTGAAGAATAGGTTTTGTGTTAGAAAGAGAGTAGGAGTTGATGGAAGTTTCAAATGGTAAGAGCACTGCCAAGAGCTCGCGAAAATCATACATTGACGTTCCGCGCGGCATTTGCATGATCTGTATCGTTCCAGGACACCCGGGTAATCCCTTTATAGATCGATTTGTCTTTACTTTTCATCTTCTTGTAGTCTATTTTATTACAAGCTGTTTTTTCAAACCCGAAATATCATTCAAGGATCCGGCTATTCGATCAATACGTTTATCTTGTATTTCGACCGCACTAATGTGATCCTTTGGATGAGAAGGAAAGTTAAACCTGTTTTCCGAAGTGCAGGAGATTCTTAGGGGAAAACGAACAAGGAGCAACAATAATGAATCCGTCAGAAACGCACTCGAAAAAAATATCGGCCATAGTCTTTGCCGTCATCCCTTTATCGGTCATACTGTGGATCACGGTCCACTTAACGATCCATGACCAGGCTATATACCTTATCCTGTTTTCGTTGTTCTATGTATTGATTCCGGGTTTCATAAGTATAAAAGCTCTGGACAAAGAAGTGATCGAGAGATTCGGCAAATTCACCTCTGTCATTGCCTTCTTTTTCGGTTTTTTTCTGTTGGTAGTCCAATATTACCTTCTAAATGCCATCGGATGCCTGTCGTTTATCAGGTATACTCCTATACTTCTGACGATACTCACCGCGGTTATATTCCGAAAGAGAATAATGTTTTCCATTAAAAAAATCAATGTGGTGGAAAAGCTCTCGGAAGAGACTCCGTTTTTTATCCTGACAGCGATATTGATGGCTGCTACGTATCATTATTTCTTCCGTATGGTTCCGACAAGGTCCAGTGATATCTTCATCGATTTTCTCTACCATATGGGCAACATAAACATCCTGACCAGAGGTGGATCTCTGGAGGATACTCGTGTCCTTGGTATGACCTTCAAATATCATTACTTTGCCGATCTTTACTACGCCATACTCCGCCGTGTTTTCCCGGCAGATATATGGCGATGTGTCGTAAGATACCCTATCCTTTACATAGTTCCTTTGATAAGCAGAAGCACTTATGCTTTGATCTATTCGAAAACAAAGAACAAGGTGCTGTGTGTTTTCATCCCAACATTGATGGCGCTTTTTTCATCGATCTCACCTACATCAACTCTTATGGTCTACAATTTGCTGACCAGTGTTAACAGTGTCGGATTTGCATTGCCTATCGCGATCGTAATAATCGAAGTTTTGGTAAAGAGTGCAGAAAAGAAATCAATGAAAGTTACTGATCTTGTTCTCCTTTTTGCATTAACATTGGTCCTGACAGGATCCAAAGGACCATTCACATTGGCTGTGATCGGGGCATTTGTCATATACATTATCTACACGACATTTGATCAAAGAAGACTGTCTCTTATGCAGATATCTTCTTTTGTGACTATCGTGATTGCCTTCGCCATCATATGGTTTACACTTCTCAATGTAGCTGCAAATGATTCCAACATTCAGGGCGAGTCGACAGGTATCCTCAAATATATCAAGCTTGAGATT
>CADCQX010000453.1 GCA_902803695.1 Oscillospiraceae bacterium | reverse complement strand
GTTATTGACTGAACAATGCTTGCAGTGAAGGTTGCACTTGTCGGTCACGATGACTGTTCCCAGGATCGGCTTCTCGGATTTGGTGAACAGAGTCTTCAGCCCGAACCTGGCAAAATACATAAATGACGACATCTTCATATGCATTCATCCTCTATTATTTAAAGTGTAATTTTACACTATTTTAGCATAGTGCTATCTTTCTGCAAGTGGTTTTCCGGCGTTAATCTGAGATATCATTAATCCTTCCGCAAAACTGATATCAAATAACGGATTGGAAAAATTCGAAGAAGACAATTATGTATCTGTAGCCAGTGTGGATGAGTACAACCATAATATTTGTTTTCTATGCGATAAGGAGACCGATATTATCATGGGCTCTTAGAAGTGTGATAGTCTGAAACGAATGAACGAGATCGAGCGTCTTGCCAGATAAATATATAATTTCAAGATAAGCTGTAACACTTCCTGTTTTTTGTCGTCTATAAAGATATACGAGCAGAAAGGGGAAGACTTATGAAAAAGGCATGCATTATTATTTCAGCACTGACCTGCATTTTGATCATAGTATCTTTGTTTGTCCAAGGGAACTCATTTCCAAGACGAAAATATCACGGTGTCCTTTATAGATCGGAGTACATGATCCCGGCAGTCCTTACTGATGAAACCGGGGTTTTTTGGTATTCGCATTTGGGTAAAAACGGAAATTATAAGAAGATTCCTACGCCGATGCAGGTTTATATAGCAGACCTTAAGGGAGATGAATGCATCATAATGTATAAAGACGATAGTCCGCTCTCTAACATAATATTCGCAGATAACGTTCCGCTTTCATCTTTGCAATATGACGAGACCGAAGTGGAAAAGGCGAGAAAGAAGAAAAACAGATTTCAGTACGACTACTATTCAGAGTCTGAAGTTATTGTCTTTCATGGAGAAAAGGATCATAAGACATATCGCTACAAGGACTCCAAAGGTTACCCATTTGCAAGTCTTCTGGGCAAGCAGAAGTACACGACAAATAATCTCTTCTTCAAGGAGTTGATACTGTTTGCCGGGACTAATGCGCTTTTTGTTGGCATAATTTCATATTTGTCTTTTCGAAAAATATCAGCGACTCCTCAATACATTATGCTCATGATCCTGAATGGCATTATGGCTCTTGTACCTATAATCTATTTGGCTTGGGATCATATCGTCATGATCTACTTGTATACCATAAGTTTTTAATACCATTTGTTATTTTGACACGATATAACACGTCACCCGATCATAAACTGTAACGAACTCTCCTTTTTGTCGTCTGTATTTGTAAGACGAGATCTTAACAAGTGAATGGAGAAGATTTATGAAAAAAGTCAGCATTTTTGTCACTATACTAGTCCTGATATTTATCGCGGCATCATTTTATCCAAACGAAAAGGTAGACTATAATTCCAGAAGATCATTTGGTCCCTCATACAGATCCGATTATTCGATTCGGGCATTGCTCATAGATCCTTACGCTGTTGAGTGGGCACCTATGAACGGCAGAGTACACACATCTGCTCCGCTTTCCAAAGAAGACGCCGAAGCTATTTTCGGAGATTCCGATTATGAACCTGTCTACGAGCCGGAGGAGGTGCGCATAATAAACATTAATGGAGATAAATGCACCTTGCTCTATAGCAGTGGAGAACCGGATTTTTACAGAACATTTGCAAAAGATGTCCCTCTTTCCGCGCTGCAGTATGACGAGAAGAAAGTGGAAAAAGCCGGGAAAAAGAAGAATCATTTCAGGATGGAGCTTTATGGTTTGGATCGTGTAACAGTGATAAACGGCGACGGCAGTTCCAAGTCCTATACATTCTCCGAATACGATGATGATTTTACGAACAGGATATACGGTGTGTACAATTATTCCTACAACAGATTCTTTTTCCGGGAACTGTTGACATTTGTCGGCATCAACACACTCCTCTACGTTATAGCTTTTGTTCTCTCTTCTCGAAAAAGATCGCCAACGATCCCTTACGTCATACTGATCGCCCTTAATGCCATTCTGAGCATTGCTCCGCTCTTGTATCTTGTCATGCGCCTGATCCGATCAGTCGTGACGTGATATAATAAAGACGTTACTTCATTCGCCCCGCTTGATCTTGGAGGGTATAGTTATGGATCGAGTAAAGTCTTTTGGTAGGATAAAGTTCCCCGTTATTTGCGCGCTCATTATTGCGTTAATGCTCAGTGTGGTCGGTTGTCCGGATTATCTGGAATCTGACGCCGTTCTTGAAGGTAATATCAAGTTTTGCCCCAAGAAAGACGATTCAGCGCAGGCTGTAGTTTACTCAGTAGTCTGGGACGGTAACACTGATAACACTGTTTTCGAGATACCTGATACTTATGATGGTAAAGATGTCGTATGGCTTGGCGGCAAGGTCACGAGTTTTCAGATCGAGACCGACAGTCCCTACGAATACTGGACCGGTAGTGGTGAAACCGGTATTCATACAAAGAGCGGTACTACTAAGATCGAGGAACCGTTCGACAGGGATGCTATTGTCATCACTTTGAAGATAGGCAAGAACATTAATTATGTTTCACATATTGCTCCTGACTTCGTTGTTTTCAAAGAAGATGATGGGTTCAAGGTTTACAGTGTGTTTATCCGTTTCGAGTGCTCAGACAATAATCCTGTTTTCTATTCCAAGGACGGCAAGCTCTACAAGAGATCAGGTGATGAACTGGTAAAAGACATTAACTATGCGCAAGTAGGTCAGTAACAGTTTCGGCACCGTCATCCGGCTTAAATACATAGCCTTTTGATTTGTTATTATCTTTAGCGATCAGGTGCACGCTCTCCGCATTGAGATCCTCTGATTTAAGGAGCTCGATGGTTGCGTTGACCTCGTCCGCATATGTCGTCATGTCATCTTTCTGCGGCACAAAAACGTAAACATAATAGTTCGCCTCTTCCTCAAATGCATCAAGATCCACGGAACCGTCAGCGAACGCCTCATCCGGGTATTTTGTGCTGTCATAAGACACCAGGCTTACACCGGTAAACTCCGCACCCGTCCATATTGCACTAAGCTTATCACCATACTTATCCTCATATGTCTTCCCGAAAACTTTATCCGGATAATTATCCCAGCATCTCTCGTAATCCGAACTTACATCAACAGTAAAATACATTCCTGTCTCATCTTCGAAAACAACATGATACGGCGAACCTTCCGAGAATATCGAATCACCGTTCGAACTTTTTGCGGTTGCTTTTGAACCATATTTCAAACTTACATATTCAGCTGCCTTTTCCTGAGCAGCCTTAGTCTTCCATGGGAATTTATTTTGATTAACATAAGCAGCTCCTGTAATGCACAAAGCAGCAACAGCCGTTACTAAGATTATGATACCTGTCTTTTTCATTTTCGCTTTCTCCCTTTGAAAAGTGCTTTCACTACTAATATCGATAATCTTTACCAAAGGTTTCAGCACTATAAAAAGCAAAAATTGTTCTTGCCTTGTTTTTGATATGAAACAATACGATTGTATTGAGATAGTAATGAATTGGTAGTAAAATAGATTGCAAACAGATAAGGAGGATAGACTATGTCCTGTACAATACAAGTAAGAGTAGATGATGAATTAAAGCAGAGATCAGATGAGCTTTTTAAGGAATTGGGAACAGATACGACTACAGCAATAAGGATATTCTTAACACAGGCTGTAGCCAATAACGGATTTCCGTTTGAGATCAAAAAAGTAACACCTAACCCGTATGCTCTCTTGACTGCTGAAGAGATCCTGAGAAAACTGGAAGACTCAAGAAAACAAGCCGAAAAAGGCGAGTATAAGGATGCAGATGAAGTGGTCTCGGATTTGAGGTCCAAATATGGAATATAAGGTAGTCATAACTTCTAATGCTGAGGAAGACCTTGATAGCTTTATTGATTACCTTGTAAATGAGAAAGGCAGTATTCAAGCTGCTAAGAACGTGATTGAGGATTTTGCTGATACAGTACATTGCCTAGCTACTGTAGCAAACAATTTGAAACTTTGTGATGATCCCAGACTTAAGAAATTAGGATATCGTAGAATAAATTTTCTAAGACACCGATATTTCATGATGTATAGGATAGTTGAAGATAAAGCTATCGTTGATAATATCTTTCATAGTCTGCAGGATTATGAAAGCCATATGTTGGGTTAATTATTCTTTAATCCCGTGTATAATCAAAGAGGGAAGATAAGTATTTGAATCAGGGGTATACATTATGAAAAAACATCTTATCAAGACAGTTTTGGCTACACTTTTAAGTTTTGTTCTCGCTGGAAGCGCTTTATTCAGTAATGCTGTATTTGCCGCATCCGATCCCGAACTGGTCAAGGTTCCCGGTGATACACTGGACCTCACTAACAGAACCTACGATGTTTTGGATCTGACTCATCCTGATATAGAAAAGTACGTAACGAGTACGAAAGAACTTTTCTCGAGTAGTAAAAAGGTAACGGTCAAACCGAACTCTAGCGCAAATGTGGTTTTTAATGTTCCTGAGACCGGTTTGTATTATTTTGGGGTCAATAGTGATTTTTCGTGGAGAATGGATACGGAGTTATTTGAATATAGTACACAAATAAAAGATTCGAGGACGACTTTTATTGAGACTATCGAACAGGGAAGGAAATCCACTACCCTTTTTAACGATTACGACCATAGCATTACGATCTATGTTACTTTGATCAAGGCTGCGCAAGCTGATCTGTATGGTACCTATCAATACAGAACCCGCCTTACTTCGGGTAATGTGGATTATTTGGATTACACTTTTACCGCGCCTGAAGCAGGTACGTATTATTTTGGCTACAAATTTTATACTGATTCTTCATATACAACAGAAGATATAACTGCAATTACTTTGGGCTTGAGTATGCCTATGGGTGTGAAATTATATGACGGAGATATAGAAAAAGAACGCAACAAATATATGGTCTATCTGGAAAAGGATCAGAGCATACATATATCCGGTCAGTTATCATATGCGAAATATTTTGAGATGACCTTTCACAAGGAAGTCGAGATGACAGACATAAGTGGATATTCTGAGATTAGAAACGATGATATGTACTGGTATGAATACGTTACTGATGATAAGAGGAATAATTACTATTGCGATGCGTTGACAACTCCTGAAGGAACGATTTTTGTTTGGCTACCTAATTATGGAGGTTCTTGGACGAGATGTGATAACTATGAAGTTAAATCTTCGATTCGAAAGATATTTCCTTCCGTCGATATTAACGGATACTCTACTGTGAAAGATTCTTTCGAAGAAATAACTGAAATGAAATATTACTTTGCTCCTACCGAATCTAAGGATTACTATTTCGATTCATCTGACCTCAAACTCCAGATTGAGGCTTTTGACGGGACTACGCAGGATATCACACCTCGTACTCCTATTTCGCTCAAAAAGGATGTTGAATACATAATCTCAGCTACGCCGAGTGGAAATAACACGATAGGATCATTCGATATTCTGGAAAAGAAGGCATCTTCACCGACCACGCCGACTAATCCAACTAATCCGTCGGAGCCGAGTACTTCAACAGGTTTATCATTTGCTGACTTCGTTGAGCGTCTCTATGTTGTAGCACTTAACCGTCCGTCAGAGCCGGAAGGAAAGGCCTTCTGGTGTGAGCATGTAGGAAACGGCGACTTAAACGGTGCACAGTGCGCCAATGAGTTCCTTTTAAGTAAAGAATTCAATGACAGAAAACTAAGTAACGAAGAGTTCCTTACAGTTCTCTACAAGACGTTCTTTGACAGAGATGCAGCTGCAGATCCGGATGGCTTCAACTTCTGGATGAACAGCCTTAAGACAGAAGGTCGTGACAAAGTAGTTGATGGTTTTATCAACTCGACCGAGTGGTGCAACATCTGTGCTTCCTACGGCGTTAAGTCAGGTGCTACAAGAGCAAAGGCAACTATTGCATCTAAGAACGCAACTGATTTTGCAACAAGGCTTTATACATGCTGCCTTGGACGTGATGCGGAATCAGACGGTCTTAAGTTCTGGAGTCTCGGATTGACCAATCTTGAAGTAAGCGGATATGAAGCAGCTAAGCAGTTCTTTGAGTCAGCTGAGTTCAATGGCTTTAAAACATCTGATGAAGAATACCTTAGAAGGCTTTATACGACATTCATGGGCCGTGAAG
>CADCQX010000452.1 GCA_902803695.1 Oscillospiraceae bacterium | reverse complement strand
GATCTTACCTTCATCGTGGATCTGACCACCCATCGTAGCATAAAGGACTGTCTTATCACAAACAGCGATGATGTCATCACCTTCTGATGCACTGTCTACAACCTTCATTGAACCTTCTTCAACAGCCTTAAGGATGTAGATGACCTTAGCTTCGCACTTAAGGTTATCGTAACCGTCATAAACTGTAGCATTGGAATCCTTGGCAACTTCATCCGGGATCTCGTTAACGCTCAAAGCCAGATCAGCCTTAGCCTTCGTAGCAGCTCTTGCTGTCTCCTTCTGCTTTTCCATTGCAGCCTTGAAGCCTTCCTCATCAACCTTGAGGCCTTCTTCTTCAGCCATCTCAACTGTAAGCTCGATCGGGAATCCGAATGTATCGTAGAGATAGAAAGCGGAATCACCGTCGATCTCCTTAGAACCAGCCTTGTTCTTGTCATCAAGGATCTTCTTGAATTCCTTCATGCCGTTTTCAAGAGTACTCTCAAATCTGGCGATCTCCTTATCAAGCTCGTTAAGGATGAACTCGCGGTTCTTTGTAAGGAGCGGATAGCTGTCATCATAAACCTTGTCGATGTAGATCTTAGCAAGGCCAAGGATGTGCTCCTTTGTCATGCCGAGAGCTCTTACGTGTCTGACTGCTCTTCTGATGAGACGTCTTAATACGTAACCTGCACCTGCATTTGAAGGAACAAGCTTAGCTGCATCACCGATGAGCATAACGCTTGTACGGATGTGGTCTGCAAGGACACGCATGGACTTTGTAAGCTTCTCGTCGGAGTCATACTTAACGCCGGAAGCATTCTCGATATAACTGATAGCCTCTGTGAAAAGGTCTGTCTTATAAACGTCCTTTGTTCCGTTAAGGAATGCAAGGATTCTCTCAAGACCCCAACCTGTATCTACGTTCTTCTGCTTGAGTGGTGTGAGGTGTCCGTCCTGATGCTTCTCATACTGCATGAAAACATCGTTACCGATCTCCGTGTACTTACCGCAGTCACATCCAGGTCCGCAGTTAGGGCCGCAATCAGGGATATCAGCGATATAGAACATCTCACTGTCAGGACCGCAAGGACCATACTCAAGTCCCCACCAGTTGTCATCTGCACCGAGGTAGTAGATATTCTCCGGCTTGAATCCGGAAGCGATACGGAACTGAGCGCCTTCCTCATCTCTAGGAGCGTTCTCGTCACCTGCAAAAACTGTAGCAGCAAGGTGGTCGTTATCAAATCCGAACACCTGTGTAAGGAGTTCGTAACTCCACTTGCATCTTTCTTCCTTGAAGTAATCACCAAGGCTCCAGCTGCCCATCATCTCAAAGAATGTAACGTGGCTTCTGTCTCCTACTGAATCGATATCATTTGTACGAACGCAACCCTGAACGTTACAAAGTCTTGTACCCATAGGGTGCTTTTCTCCAAGAAGATACGGCATGAGAGGCTGCATTCCGGCAACATTAAACAAAACGCCTGTTGATCCGTCAGATACCAGTGAAACGGCTCCGACATCCACATGTCCTCTCTCTATATAAAATTCCTTCCAGGTCTTTCTAAGCTCTTTTGAAGTAAATTGTCTCATCGGTGATACTCCTTAATAATAATAACAAGTGCTAATTATAAACCGAATGAAACAATAATTCAATTAAGTATTCATCTGTCCTTGAAAACTACATTTTCATGAGCTTTCTTAAGGAATGCCTCATAAGCTTCGGAGAAACTGCTGTCGCCTTCCAAGGTGATCTTTATTCCCTGATCGTCTCCCGTACCTTCGATAAATGATGTCAGGTTCGTAAGAAGAGCGAAGAATCTAGGGGTCGGACTAACCTCGATAAAGAATGTAAGCTTGCCCTTCGCCCAGTTGTCGTTGATCATTCCCTTGACGTTTATCTCGCTTCTGATGTAGTTAAAGACTTTCAATACAAGCTCCGGCTCTCCCTCGACAGTCATACTGAGATTGACGGAATGACCGTCCGAGTAAGCGTCAACGGAACCGCTGATCTTGTCTTTTACGTACTTGATATCACAATCGATATACCGGTCTTTTCCAAGCGACTCAACCTTGGTTCCGATCCTGTCGATCCTGAACTGTCGCATTGATTCACGGATAGCCTGCGTTTCACCGTTTCCTTCGATCTCGGTGCTCTTTTTATAGATGTTGTTATCAATTGCGAAAAGATAGTATTTGTTCTCTTCCCAGTACAAAGCCAGAGGAGAAATGGTCCTGTCTTTCTCGATACAGTTTGCAGGGTCTTTTTCCGTAAGCTTATAGCCGTATTTGATCTTCAGGGCTTCCTTTTCCTTAATGGCCCTTCTGATGGAATTCATGAGGGAAACGAACGCTCTTGTAGGCTTTTGACGTTCACATGCTATGAACGAGACATACTCGTCGTTATCAAAGTAGGATGGCCACTGTTTCTTGATCTTATCGGCTATCTTCTCATCGACGATAGGAGTAGCATTTACGGCATCCAGGAGAAGATGGACTTCATCCATGGTGAACTCCGTCGGCGCAACATTTCTTATGTATGAATTCTTTCCCTTGAGCTCGATCCAATCCTTGGTCTGGCCGTTCATGAGGCGTTTATAATCATTGATGACTGTTATGTCCGAATAGATGGACTTGCGTTCAAAATCATCACCGAACAAATCTTTCAGATACTGTCTTAGGTATTCTACGGTTACGGAACCGTTCTTCTCATCGTTGGAAACCTTCTTGAGAAAGTAATCATAGATTGCTATGGTCTTATGCTTCGCGTACTGTTTTCCTGCCATCTGCCAAACCTCGCTTTCTTCTTCTCGTCCTATAAATCGTACATTTACATGATACTAGGAAAGCGAGGTTTTTGCAAAAGAAAGTTATACTCTTGCCTCGTTGTTCTTACGCTGGATAGTCTTAATAGAAGCACCGAACATACGATGGATCTTATCTATCTCTTCTATGAACGAGTCGATCCCCTCTATCCGGGCATCCATTGCCTTGAGAAGCCTTAAAAGTTCAAAGGTCCTGCCGGAAGCATAATACCCTTCCTCAAGGTGTCTTATGAACCTGTCACGATTCAGTGCGGATCTGGCAGAAGAAGCCGCAAAGCTCGTTTTGTACGAAGAAAGGGCAAGCTCGTCGGCAAGGACCTTTGTAACGCCGCTGTCAAAGCCGTTCAAGGCTTTACAGATGTTGGTAGTAAGTTCGAAAGTTAATGACTTAAGATCGTTTTCCATATTATTTCCTCCGCTGATTTTTTGTAGTTAAAAGGTAGCACGTTGAAAGCCCGAAAAAATCGACAAAAAAAACAATAATCGACAATTGCGACAAAAAATGCCCGAAAGCGCTGGCACAACGAGGAAAAATATTTTTGAAATGCTTGTTTTATCGTGTTATTATTGTTCACGTATTATTATTAGCGAGGGTTACTATGAAAGTATTTGACAACATTGCACTTGCAGCAGCACAGATCATGATCCCGGAGGATGGTACAGACCTTAACAAGTGGTCAGTCATTGCCTGTGATCAGTACACCAGTGAATTGGATTATTGGAAGGAAGTCGAGGCAAATGTCGGCGACGCACCTTCAACATTAAGGCTCATCCTTCCTGAGGTATATCTCGGAATCGAGAATGAAGATCAGATCTCCGAAAGGCTTAAGAAGATCGCTGAGACAGCGAATTCATATATCGAAAACAATATCTGGAAGACTCTCGGCGAGGGAGTTATCCTCGTAGACAGAGCTACTTCCCTTCACCCTTCACGTAAGGGTCTTGTAGCAGCAGTTGACCTCGAGCAGTACAGCTTCGAACCCGGCAACAAGGAAAAGATCCGTGCAACAGAGGGAACTGTTTTGAGCAGGATCCCACCTAGAGTACGTATCAGAGCTAATTCACCTGTAGAGCTTCCTCACGTTATGCTTCTTATCGATGATCCGAATGACACTGTCATAGGAAAGGCTTTGGAAGATCTTAAGGCTAAGAACAGCAAGCCGATCTACGACACCGATCTTTTCGGAAAGTCAGGACATATTACGGGATATTTCGTAAATGCG
>CADCQX010000451.1 GCA_902803695.1 Oscillospiraceae bacterium | reverse complement strand
TGTTTAGGTTCTGTTATGGGACCTCATCCGTTCCCGACGATCGTTCGTGATTTCCAGGCTGTTATCTCTAAGGAGATCAAGGAACAGATCATAGAAAAAGAGGGAAGACTTCCTGATGTTGTAATGGCATGTGTCGGAGGCGGTTCTAACGCTATCGGTACTTTCTATCACTTCATCGGAGATAAGGATGTTCAGCTTATCGGTTGCGAGGCAGCGGGAAGAGGAATCGATACATTCGAGACTGCTGCAACTGTTAATACCGGAAGACTCGGTATCTTTCACGGCATGAAGTCTTATTTCTGCCAGGATGAGTACGGCCAGATCGCTCCTGTTTATTCGATCTCAGCGGGTCTTGATTATCCGGGTGTCGGTCCTGAGCACGCATATCTCCACGATATCGGAAGAGCTTCTTACGTGCCGATCACGGATGATGAGGCAGTTAATGCATTTGAGTATCTTTCAAGGACTGAAGGTATCATTCCTGCCATCGAGTCTTCACATGCCATCGCACATGCAATGAAGATCGCTCCTGCGATGGATAAGGATAAGATCATCGTTGTAACTGTCTCCGGAAGAGGTGACAAGGACTGCGCTGCAATCGCGAGATACAGAGGAGAGAATATCTATGAGTAAGATAAAAGAAGCATTCAAGAACGGTAAGGCTTTTATTCCGTTCATCACATGCGGTGATCCTGATATCGAGACCACATATAATGTTGTTTTGGAAGCTGTAAAAAACGGTGCTGATCTTATCGAGCTCGGTATCCCGTTTTCTGATCCTACTGCTGAAGGTCCTGTAATCCAGGGTGCCAATATAAGAGCACTTGCAGGTGGTATTACGACGGATAAAGTTTTCGAGCTCGTAAAAAGATTAAGAAAAGAAGTAACGATCCCGCTGGTATTCATGACCTATGCAAATGTCGTATTCTCATACGGCTCAGATAAGTTTATCAAGACATGCAGCGAGATCGGTATCGACGGACTTATCATTCCTGATATCCCTTATGAGGAGAAGGAAGAGTTCGAGCCATACTGCGAGAAGTATGACGTAGATCTTATCTCTATGGTCGCACCGACTTCTGAAGACCGTGTGACTATGATCGCCAAGGAAGCAAAGGGTTTTATCTATGTTGTGTCCAGCATGGGTGTAACGGGCGTTAGATCATCATTCGCGAATGATATTTCTTCCGTTACGGCAAAGATACGCGAAGTAACGGATGTTCCGTGTGCTATCGGATTCGGTATCTCAAATCCTGAACAGGCCGCTAATATGTCCAAGATCGCAGACGGTGTTATCGTTGGATCTGCGATCATAAAGATACTTGCCGAAAAAGGTAAGGACGCGCCGTCTTATGTAGGAGCATTCGTTAAGGAAATGAAGGATGCGATTATCTGATAAAGGTCAGTAAGCCAAAAGAGCCGTAACAGGGTATCTAACAGTTTTGTAATATAAAGACTTGAACTATTGAATATCATGTCAAATGATATTTATAATTAGTTCAAGTTTTATTTTTGGGAGAATATGAAGATGAGATTTAAACGTATACCGGTATTGTTGCTGGCCGGTTCACTTTGCCTTGGAATGATCTCGGGTTGTGATAAGAAACCGGAGGAAGAGGCTGATAATGATAATGAAGAAACTACTATCACAGTTGAAATCCCGGTAATCGAAAAGGAAGAAGAGGAAACTACTGAGTCTGAAGAAGCCTCTTCCTCTGAATTCTATTTTGAAGATTGGGAAGATGATTATGTTTTCTTTAAGGAAGCAGCCAAAACACTCTGTTCCGATAAGGACAGACAGGTGATGCTCGGTTATGCTATGGCTCCGGATCTGAACTACAATTATGTTCTGATCGCCTATGATACCGCTGACGGGTTGAAAGCATACAAAAACAACTGCGGATATCTGGCAGAGTATGATCTCGAAAATATCGATATATATAGGGATTGTCTTCTTACGATGGAGTTGTTTGAGGATTATCCTGCTTTAACTGATTTCAGTTATATATTCTGTATGGACGGAGGGCAGATCGATACCGCTGCTTATCTGAATCCGCTTCCGGACGGGGTATATTATTCTGGGATATATGCAATGTCAGCTGATCGTAAGTATATCTATGCGACTGTTTCTAACGTGATGGGATTTGGTATGTATCTGGATGAATTCGAGAATATCAAGGTTGGAGATACATATGTTTTTGATGCTCTCAATAAGTATAAGATCCTCGACATTACCGATGACAAGATAAAACTTGAAAACGGATTCATGACTTATGAGATCATTGATGACGTTTGGGTCGATATTACTATGTACACCAGTCCGGACCAGTATGATGAATTCACTAAATTCGTGAAGATCCCTGTCTCCGATGGTCTTGTATGTAATGTTAAGATCCTCGAAGGATATGAGTCAGAGAATTATTCGGTTGAAGAAGGCCTCACACTTGAGCAGGCGATGGCATTGGATATCGTAAAAGAAGACGGGGCTATAAAAACATTCGAAACAGGCGGTTACGGCATGTACATATGGACTGAACCTCTGGTAATAGAAAACGGTGAGGCGGTAAGTGCTGATTTCGTTGTTTATGAGGACAGATCTTAAAAGATAGATTTAGGAATCCCCGCCTGTGCTGAACTGTTCAGACAAAAAAACAGCACCCTCGCGAGTGCTGTCTGATCCGGATTATTTGTAGTCGGCCATGTATGTCTTATCGCTATATAAATAGGTATCGCCGATAGGCGGTATTGTATCGTCGTCCCTAATACCTACTAATTCATCTTCGCCTGTGCCGGTCACGTGGAATACATAGACTTCATCCTGCATTTCTCCGTTGATCTCGTTCGTTGAGTAATATGAATCTGTTACGACCAACTGGTTGCCGTCTAAGCGTACATATTCCCATGAAATGTAAGCATACCCGCCGTTGCCGTCATAAAATAAGCTCTTATCGGCTTTGAGAAAATACCTGCTGCGACCCCAGCCTGAGAAAACGTGATCCAGCTGACCATCTGTGATCGTATATAACTCCTGGATCTCATCGGACGAGCCGGTATCTTCATACTCATAAGTTTTCACTATGAGCAGTTCGTCTGTACCATTGTCATCAAGATCAAGAAGAACATACCAAAGACTATTCATCGGATCTTCACTATAAAAAGCGGTTTCACTTATGCCAGGTCCCATGTCATACTTCAGATTATCAAAATCAGTATTTTTGATCTCTTCTGATTGGAGACCGTCATACAGATAATCCAATACTTCAACATATGGTGCAGGAATATCTTTTGTTTTCGTCTGCTCTTCTTCGGTGCTCTCTGAAACTTCCGTGGTGGACTTTGTTTCGGCTGTGGCCTCAGATGCTTCCTCTGATATCTGTTCCGTGTTGCTTGTTCTATCGCCATCGGTAAACTTTACCGTGCAGGCACTTGCCATAAATGCTACGGATGCTGCAAGTATCATCGATGCGATCTTTGTTTTATTTCCCTTCATTTTATTAGCCTCCATTACTTCAGAAGATCTTGTATCTCCTTAACTTACCGTCATTCTACAAATGTAGAAAAGTTTTGTCAATACATTTTTCTACAAATGTAGAATAATTTTCTGAGGCCTCCCGAAAATGCTTTCAGGAGTTAATATCTTTCTTTCTATAGTAGATAAAAGCTACGATCATACCAACGAGCATCAACACCATTCCCGGTATAAGATACTTTGTCTCCAGCGCATTGTTGTTGATGATGTCCGATCCTTCCGTATATCCGAAAGGAGTAATGTACTTAAGTACTTTTGCATCGTCTGAGATGTTTGCCACGATGTTAAGAAAGTATAATACTGAGGCGATTCCTATGCCGATACCGAGCCCGCTTTTTCGAAGAAAGGCAGAGATACCGAAGCAGATACCTGCGATCTCATACTGCATGAGAAGATAAGCAAGGTGAAAAAGGACCATGATTTTCCAATCGAATTCTTCGCCTATGATGAGTATTGAACCGACAGAGCAGATGAAGACGATGATGTTAAGGATCGTGATGATAGCGATAACGCTCAATAGTTTCTCAGTTACGACTTTTATCCTTGTTACAGGGTGAGTCAGAAGAAACTCTGCCGTTCTGTCCTTTTCTTCTTTAAGAAGGGCGGAGATCCCTGTAATAGCCGCGAAGAATGCGCCGCCTATGGCAAGGATGTTTCCTCCTTCGACCGCGTAAAAACCTGTTAGCGTCCCGAAGTTCAGCTGATCCATTCCGAAGGCTGAAGTGAAGTTTCCCATTTTTGAGAACATCTCGTTAACGTCATCCATCTGCGACTTCATATCCGGAAACATGAGGACGCACATTGCTATAAGAAGTCCTATGGAAAGACTCCAGATTAATATCGGTAATTTCTGAGATCTGATCTCTTGTCTGAAAATATACATATTGTTTCCCCTTATTCGTAATAATTCATGAAGATGTCTTCAAGGCTCGGCTCCGTGATGGTCACATCGATCGGATCCTTGGATGAGATATCCTTAAGGAGTTCCTTGATATCACCCTTGAAAAGGTACTCGTTTGTGCCACCGGAAGTCTTAACGGTTACTTTCTTGGCGCCTGTTTCTTCCAGTTTCTCGACCTTGTCGGAGATGATGATCTTTCCGCCCTTTATAAATGCTGCAGACTTACAATAAGTCTGTACTTCCATAAGGATGTGGGATGAGAAGAATATTGTCGCGCCGCGCTGATTTTCCTCATTAAGAATGCTGAAGAATTCTCTTTGCATGAGCGGGTCAAGACCTGATGTCGGTTCGTCCAGGATAAGAAGGGAAGGGCTGTGCTGAACCGCGCATACGATGCCTACTTTCTTTCTGTTTCCGAGTGACAGTTCACTGACTTTCTTATTCATGTCGAGGTCAAGTCTTTTTGCCAGAGACATAGCTTTATCTGCGCATTTGGCACCCCTCAGATCAGCGGAATATTTGATGACATCCTTAACCTTCATGCCGTTATAAAAATTGATCTCGGAAGGAAGATATCCTGTGTTTTGAAGTATTTTTTTCGAGTCGGTTACGATGTCATATCCCAGGACTTTAGCGCTTCCTCCGGTAGGACTAATAAGTCCCAGAAGTGTCCTTATAGTAGTTGATTTGCCGGCTCCGTTTGGACCTATGAATCCGAAGAAATCTCCCTGTTCGACCGACAGGTTCAATTCATCTATTCCGCGGGCTTTGCCGTACGTTTTTGTTAAGTTTTTTGTTTCTATTACTTTCATCTTTTTTCCTCTGTTACTTAAGATATATGCTCTTCCAGAAATCTATGATCTTCTCGTAGTCTTTGACTATCTTATCCACGTCGATCTTGTCCGATTGTTCCAATCTCCAAAGATAACCTTCAGATGCCAGAAACATATCCTGATACATCATTCCGAGATCCAATCCGTCTTTGAATTTTGACGGATCCAGTGGAGGGAGTGCGTTATATGTCTCGACTTTCTTGTAGGGTGCGATTATCTTCAACACTTCCTTCGCCACATCCGGATCTTTCTCGTAATATGCCTTTATCGAGAACTTGCTCATATTCGGATACTGCTTCATGAGCTTTGTCTTCGTTATCAATCCCTTATACATGATATCGAAAATGTCATCTCCGTTATAAGCACCGGACTCCATCAAAGCCTTACTCGTCGTTTCTTCCGCAGTCTTGAGCAAAAACAGATAGAGTTCCTTTTTGTTCTTGAAGTAGAAGAACAGCAGAGCCTTACTGATATCGGCTTCCAGAGCTATCTCATTAACGGGACTTTTCTTATACGAATTCTTCGCGAAAACCTTATATCCCGCATTAATGATCCTGTCCTGCTTTTCCTTTGGAAGTGCATAGAATTTCTCGTTCATTGATGATGCCTCCGCTGATATGTTTTCTACCTGTTGACCAACCCGGTTAATACTAATAAACACCCATTGACCGTTTTTGAGAAGACCCCCTGAATTACTTTTTTGCTATGATATACTTTGAGAAATACGGAGGTATGTAAAATGGCAGAGATAATAAAGATAAATGAGAACACTTGGCGTATTGAGGACGAATTCGTCCGTTTCTTTATTTTCTGCGGCACAGAGAAAGCGATTCTGATCGATTCGGGAGTTTCAACGACCAATGCCAGAGAGATCGCCGAGAGCCTTACAAACCTTCCTTTGATGATCATCAACACTCACGCTGACCGTGACCATGTCGCAGGTAACGGAGCATTTGATGAAGTATATATGAGTCCTAGAGAAGAGAATAATTACAGAAATGCCGGAGGGCAGAACCGCATCATACCTGTCAAGGAAGGTGACGTCATCGACCTGGGTGACCGTCCTCTTAAGATCATAGATATTCCGGGTCATACTCCGGGAAGTATCGCGATCCTTGACGAGAAGAACAGAGTGCTTGTAAGCGGTGATTCGGTCCAGAACAGCGATATCTACATGTTCGGTGAAAAGAGAAATATCGACGATTTTATTGAAAGCCTGAAACATCTTTCTAAATATGACGGTACATACGATACGATCTATCCGATGCATGGATCATTTCCGGTTACACCCGATCTTATTCCTAAGCTTATAGAAGGCGCTAAGGAAGTCAAGGCAGGTATTGCAAAAAGTACTGAAGTTGACCTGTTCGGACATAAGGTTGGACTATATAAATTCGACTATGCAAGCTTCTTCTACATCTGAGGATTGCCACTAAATTACGTATAAAATCCCTCAAAGATAAAGGGTTGCTTTGCTATAATCCACGCAAGGTAGGACACCGAAAACGAGCCTAACCGTAATGTAACTTTAATATGCGGTTTACATTTGCGTGTTAGAATTGGTAATAGGTGAATTTATGAAAAAAACAAATAACTACGTAAAATATCTAATATCTATTTTGGTTTCAGTCATTGTAACCCCGACTATCGTATGCCTTCCTTTGGGACTCGGTCAGGGACATACTCCTGCATTTACCGTTCGAAAAGCATACGCCGCAACATTCCCGGAAGACCTGGAAGTTGAGGAAGATGAAGAGAACAATGACAGGACAATAGGTGAAGTCGATGAGTTCATCCTTAACGGAGGAACGATCAAGGCTACATATAACGAGGGCTATGCGCCTCCTTCAGAAGATACAAAGTTCAAGGATGTTCCTACATTCTATGTATATCAGAAGTTCGATGAAGCAGGTCTTCCTATCGAGCAGATCGATCCGATGTATTTTACTCCTGATGATACTGTGTATTACATCAAAGCTCAGGATTCCATCCTTAAGGAAGAGCCTGACATGAGTTCCATCACTCTCGAGACCCTGTTCGTTACACAGCAGGTAACACGTATCGGTTATGGTGATACATGGTCAATGATCAGAACTGAAGAAGGTACAGAAGGTTTTGTACTTACCAATACACTTTCTTATGAAATGGTATTTGAAGCAATCGACCGTACTGTTTGGGTTGATACAGGAAGTCTTACTCTTCGAAAAGAACCTTCGGTCGACAGTGAAGTAGTCGGTACATTAGGTGATGAGACAAAACTCCATTGCGTAGGTGTATCTGCAAAATGGTACGAAGTAGTAGTTGCGAGCGGTCCGCTTAACGGCGAGTCAGGCTATGTATATCTTTCATATACAACAACACAGCCACCGCCGACACCAACTCCTACTCCGACTCCTACCAAGGTTCCGGCCGCAAGTAACAATGGCGGCGGCGGAGGCGGCGGTGGAGGAGGATCCTCCAGTTCGAGTTCCTCTTCGAGCATCGATTACAGCAAGGTAGTTGATCCGTCAACGATCATCACGGGTAGTAACCCTGAATCCATCGGTAAACTTGCAGAAGCAATGATCGGTATTCCTTATGTATACGGTGCAGCATCCGCATCAGCAGTTGACTGTTCGGGACTTGTCTGTTACTGCTATTCAGAAGTCGCGGGACTTAACTTACCACACTATTCCGTTTCTCTATGTAGTGTCGGTGTTGGAGTCTCAAGAGACGAAGTTCAGGTAGGTGATATCGTCTGCTGGGATAATAATGGTAACGGTGTTTGCGGACACGTCGGTATCTATGTAGGTAACGGACAGTGTGTTGAGGCACGAGGCAAGCAATGGGGTGTTGTATACTGCAGTATCGATAGATCACCTATCATAACGATACGAAGGATCTATAACTAAATAGAACTGATATATGAATGATATGGGGATGTCTCAAAAGTGATTTAACTCACTTGGGGCATTCCCATTCTTTTTGCTCTTCTTTTGAATTCCCGTTACTTGTACAGTTCTATAACGGTACGGATGACTGTAATTTCGCTGTTTTTCCCG
>CADCQX010000450.1 GCA_902803695.1 Oscillospiraceae bacterium | reverse complement strand
GGTCTTCCCGAGACAAAGCGCCAGTTCTCATCATAAGAACCGATTACCAGGTCATCTCCGACTATCATCTTCAAGGATAGATCCAAGTCCTTGGATTGGTTGATTATATCTACTGAAACTGCCATTTCATATCCTCCGATAAAGGTGATTGTTTGATTATAACACTTTTACCCCGCGTATATGGTAAAATATTGTGATCGAAGATTTGAGAGGGAATGCCTATGATACCGTTTAACAAAGCGTCGATTACCGATGCAGAAGTCAAGTATGTCACAGATGCCCTCCTGAACGGAAAGAGCTCAGGTGACGGCAAATACACCAAGTTGGTATGTGACGAGTTTAAAAAGCGGTTCGGCATCGAGAACATGCTCCTCACGACTTCGGGAACAACGGCTCTCGAGATGGCTTCCATCCTGGCGGACCTTAAGCCCGGCGATGACGTCATAGTCCCTTCTTTCACATTTTCTTCCACCGCTAATTCATTTATGTTGAGGGGTGCCAATCCTGTCTTTTGCGATATCCGCAAGGACACGATGAACATCGACGAGACCCTTATAGAAAGTCTCATCACCCCTAAGACAAAAGCTATATACACAGTTGATTATGCAGGCATCCCGTGCGACATGGATCCTATCAATGATATTGCTCGAAAACACGGGCTGCTCGTCATCGAAGATGCCGCCCAGGCAGTCGGTTCCACCTACAAGGGAAGGTACGCGGGTACCCTCGCACCGTTCGGCTGCTACAGTTTTCACGAGACAAAGAACTATGTCATGGGCGAAGGCGGAGGTCTTGTCATCAATGATGCTTCTTACATGGACCGCGCCGAGATCATTAGAGAAAAGGGAACGAACCGCCGTCAGGTCTTAAACGGCATGGTCGATAAATACACATGGCACGACATCGGATCGTCTTTCCTGCCAGCGGATATTCCGGCCGCCATCATGTACGGTCAGATGATGCGCTACGACGAGATCATGGAAAAGAGGATGACGATCTGGAACAGATACGCCGAAGAACTTAAGGATCTCGAGCAGAAGGAAAAGCTCGTTTTGCCTGTGGTTCCGGACTACGTAACCCACAACGCTCACATGTTCAATATCATCCTTCCGACAGCTGAGATCAGGACCGATCTTGTTTCTAAGCTCAAGACACAGGATATTTACGCATACATCTGCTACGTTCCTTTGCACTCTGCACCTCTCGGAATAAAGCTCGGCTATAAGCCTGAGCAATGCCCTGTTACAGAGGATTACGGCGAGCGCGTTCTGCGTCTGCCTTTGTACGCTGACATGACTTCCGATGACGAATCAAGAGTCATAGAGCTGATACATGATATTCTCTCGTGATTTTCGAAAAGGAGGATGACGCCAATGATCAATCTCGGAATAATCGGATGTGCGGAGATCGCTTTCAGGCGGTTTATGCCTGCTTCCATTCAGGTCAGCGGGCTCAAGGCCGTGGCTGTTGCCGAGGAATATGCTCCCGATAAGCTCGAACAGTTCGAAGAGACTTACGGCATCGAAGGTTACCGCAGTTTCGACAAGATCTTAGGCGACCCGTCCATAGACGCGGTTTATATCCCGCAGCCTCCTGCCCTTCACCATAAGTGGGCCAGAAAAGCCCTCGAAGCCGGAAAGCACGTACTCATCGAGAAGCCTTCCACGACTTCCTGCGAAGATACAAAAGACCTGGTTAACCTGGCAAAGGAAAAAGGTCTCGCTCTTCACGAGAATTACATGTTCATTTATCATTCCCAGATCGAAGAGATCAGGAAGATGCTGGACGAGAAGATCATAGGCGACGTGCGCCAGATCTCAGCCCAGTTCGGTTTCCCGATGAGAGAGAAAAATGATTTCAGATACAGCAGGGATTTGGGCGGCGGAGCATTGCTCGACGCTGGCGGATATACCCTCAAGCTCGCGACTATCCTTTTGGGCGATTCAATAAAAGTCGATTCAGCTCATCTGAACTATATGGACGGATTCGAAGTTGATATGTACGGAAACGTATCTGTATCCAACGATGAAGGTACAGTGTGTTTTCTGGGATTCGGAATGGACTGCGGATACAGATGTTCACTGGAAGTATGGGGCAGCAAGGGCCGCCTTTACACTAACCGCATCTTCACGGCACCTGAGACGCTGGAGCCTGTCGTATATATCGAGACAGCTGAAGGAACCACCGAGAAAGCCCTCGGAAAAGATATGCATTTCAAGCATTCGATAGAGAAGTTCATTTCCGAGATCAACTCAGAAGAAGAACGCGAGAAGATGTATGAGGCCATGCTCCTTCAGGCAAAGCTCGTGGATGATGTACGTGCCAAAAGTGAGGGCAGGATATGAGTCTTTTATACGAGCTGATAAGATCATGGAACGCCAAGGAAGGCAACGTTAATCCGACAAAAGATATCCTCGATTGGGTAGATCGAAGAAATAAGACTCTGACCGTAAATATCGAGAAGGTGGACTTTCCGAAGGACGGTTTCTGGTATCTGGATGAGACAGACGGTTTTATCCGTAACAGGAAGAATACATTCTTTCAACTGGCAGGCTTCCGCCAGAAAAAAGGCGATGAAGTGATCTGTGAGCAGCCGGTCATCATTCAGGATGAGATAGGTTACCTTGGAATAATCTGTAAGAAGATCAATGGCGTCATGAACTTTCTGATGCAGGCGAAGATCGAACCGGGTAACGTTAATGTTATCCAGATCTCCCCTACCATTCAGGCAACGAAGAGCAACTTCACTCAGGCTCACGGAGGAAAGGCTCCGG
>CADCQX010000449.1 GCA_902803695.1 Oscillospiraceae bacterium | reverse complement strand
GTGGATTTACCCGCACCGTTAGGTCCGAGAAGGATTCCGATCTCTCCGTCGTTTACTTCAAATGACAGATTGTCGTTGGCAAGAAATCTTCCGTATTTCTTTGTGACACCCTTTACTACTAGCATTTCAATATCCTCCGTTTTCGATTATGACCACATTCTAAACATCATGTTTAAAAACATCGTCTACAAAAGTTTAAGAAAGTATAAAGATTGCCTCAAATCGGGTATCACATCATAAGTTTATTTGATTATCTCGTCTGAATCCATGATAACGGTAAACGGTCCGTCGTTAAGAAGTTCAACCTTCATATCGGCGCCGAAGATCCCGTGCTGAGGTTTAAACCCGGAATCGCTTATCCTTTGAAGGATATGCTCATATAAAGCGTTGGCCATATCAGGCGCACCGGCATTCGTAAATGACGGACGGTTTCCTCTTCTCATGTCTGCATATAACGTGAACTGGGATATAACAAGAAACTCTCCTCCCACGTCTCCGATGGAAAGGTTCGTCTTCCCTTCATTATCTTCGAAAATGCGAAGCTTTATGAGCTTATCAGTCATCTTATCCGCGATCTCTTCCGTATCTTCAACGGAAACGCCGACAAAAACCAGAAGACCTCCGTCGATCTTACCAACGGAATTACCGTCAACTTTTACTTCTGCTCTCTTTACTCTCTGAACCAAAAATCTCATATAAAATCTCCGCGTTATTTTATGTTGATGAATACGATCTCGTTTTTGACCATATTTTTGAGCGGAACCTCTCCGCTGGATGTTCCCGCACTAACGATGAAATACGTATCATCTATCTTTGTCTCACCGTAGATAATATCACCACGACGTGAAAGAAGTTTATAGACAACATTGACCGGGAAGATCTGACCTCCATGTGTATGACCACTCAGCATAAGATCAACATCGACAGAACCGTTATTCGCCACATCCTTAAGATGGAACGGACGATGATCCAAAACGATGACCTTCTTGCCCGTGGTATCTACGCCGGAATATGAAATGATCTGAGCTAAAGATGAACGTTCTTCAAAATCAGGATCCAATCTTCCGATAAGAACAAAATCGTCGCCGATCTCACATGCCTTGTCATCAAGGACATTTACATTGTTGCTCTTCAGTTCTCCGATAAGTATCGGATAACCCTTCTTGATCTTCTTATATTGTCCCCACGAATCTTCGTGATTTCCCGCGATAAAGTAAGTTCCGTAAGTGGATCTTAACGATGAAAGCACTTTGCATGCCTGTTTCATCTCCGTCATAGTTGTGTTCTCATCAACCAGGTCGCCTGTGATCACGACCAGATCAGGCTCATTCTCGTTTATGATATCAACACATTTCTGAAGATCGTCGATACTGAAATAAGAACCGACATGTGTATCGGATATCTGTGCGATCTTAAGTTCGGCTCCAAGATCGATATCGTATTCCTTGATAACCAAACCCTGAGCCACATAAAATGCATGACAGAAATATGCTGTTGTCAGGATTATCGCCACGATATGAGGAACAAATCTGTTGATCTTGTTCTTAGTAAGGGCACGTATGATCTCGAACATCGCAACAAGAAAACTTAAGACCATATAGACCATGGCCGCTGCGATGTTGCTATAGAGAGCAATTCCAAATGCTATGAGTGTATAGATACCGCAAGAAATAAGGATACCTTTGAGGTTACCCTTAAAAGTAGATCTGACGATGATAAATGCCAGAATGAAAAGCGATCCTATAAGCAATACCGGAAACAAATCTCTTCCTCCATCCCTTCAAACTCCGTTTATTATACACGAAGGTTTTCGAAAAGGACAAAAGGAAAAAGGCATTCTTCCCGCAAGAGTCATTGCAGGAAGATTGCCCTTGTATCAAGCCTTATTCCCTCTGATTCTGTTCTTAAGATCCAACTTATCCCAAAGGCCGGTAGCCTTGAGAAGCAGCAGACAAACTGTTATAAAGATCATCTTAGTATCCGTCCTTTTTATTCGTTTAGTGTAATTTTACACCATACGAATAAAAATGCAATACCTATTTAGCACACCTCTTCTCGAAAACAATTGCACCCGCAACAAGGAGTACTATGCACCACAATCCCTGAACCACAAGTCCCTTCGAAAGTTCAAGATAGTTCGGGATCCCGTAGATGAAAAAGCCGTTCATTGTTGAGACGACAGGAATGTATTTAAAAATACTGCCATACTGAAGAAGAATGTTTCCCAGTCCCAGGATCAGAGCAACAGGGATAGTCATCGATACGATCATTGATCTTGAGAGCAGCACGACCGCACATGTTATGATGACCAGTTCGATGGTCGAGATAAAACACGGAGCAAGTGTTTTGAAGATGTCTTTCAGTTCAGAAAACCGAAGTTCATTTTCGCTATTTACGTGAAGAACAGCGATCGAGATGCACGAACTTAAAAGAAGGATACCTAACGTCCAAATGAGGATGCTTATGAATTTTGAGATAAGCAGTACGGATCTTACGGGCGAACTTAAAAGACTGGTACGAAGTGAAGACCGCAAATACTCTCTGCCGAAATACAATCCCGCCAATACTACAAATCCTACCTGTCCTAAGTAAAAACCCTGGATGAGCTTGCTCTTCGTAAGAAGAAAGCCTGTCTCACCGAAATATGATCCAAGGGTTGAAGCCATGACCGGAATAAAGACGACAGTGGCAACGGAAGCGATGATAAACCACAGATTACATATGATCTTATACTGTTCGCTTTTGATATATCTTAGAAACATCAGTACTCACCTCTCAGATCTTTACGTGAGAACATGACATATCCCGTTACCATGAAGATCAATATCCATGCCAGAAGGATAAGAAAAGTCCTAACCGGAACTTCTGAATAGATATCAGGTGAGCTCGGTATCAGCGAGTTGGAAAGATGTATCGGTAGATATCTGCAGATGCTGAACTTGGAAGCAAGAAGTTCTCCTATGTTATATGCCTGAACAATGAGAAATATCATCGGAACAATGGAAGTCTTAAAGATAAATCCCATGGCGTATGACAGGACCGTAACTGCAGTAAGTGATATTGATGTGGACAAGATAAACTTCCAGACTGTGGAATTAAAGACTACCAACGGAAGTCCCTGTCCGCCAAAAGTAAGATGCGTCACAAGTATTGTCGTAAATACAGAGATGAGTGACAGTGCGAACGCTAACAGGACAACTGCCGAAGTCTTGGAGATAAGAAGATCTCTCCTGTTTCCCATATAAACAAGAGTCGTTCTCATACAATGCCTTTTATATTCCATCGCTCCGAAAATCGCGCCCAGGACTATAAGAGCCATGACCGATAACATAACAACATCAAATCCGAAGTATTCAATTGGCGGCATTGCCTCAATAAGTCCGTTATCCTCCGTCGGAACCGCATCAAGTCCCACAGACAGGATCTGCCTCGCAGAGATATACGCGAGCGCCGACTGGATGGGGATCATGATCACTGCTACGATCAGGAACACTTTGGTACTGATGAGTTTTATGATCTCGCTTAAGATCTTTTTTATCATATCCATCACCTTCCCTCTTCATCCGTTAAACTGAAGAACAGATCCTCGAGAGAAGAGATATCCTTCATAACGTTATCCAGCGTTCCCTGAGAAACTATCCTTCCGTGATTGATGATGACCACATCATTCGTGACTGCCTCAACTTCCGACAGCATGTGTGATGATAAAAGGATAGTCTTTCCGTTCTTGGCCTGTTCTTTGATAAACTCTCGAAACCACCTAATTCCGCTAGGATCAAGTCCATTCGTTGGCTCATCGAAAACAAGAAATTCCGGATCCCCGATCAATGCTGCGGCAATACCCAGACGCTGACCTTCGCCTAGCGAGAGATTACCTACCTTGGATCTTCTCTTATGAGCGATCCCTGTAAGTTCCATAACCTCTTCGATCCTGCTCTTTCCTATACCGGCGCTCATCGAGATTATCCTTAAGTGCTGATATACGCTTCGGTCGTTAGGTGAACCCACTCCGTCAAATGAAGCTCCGACTTTTCTAACGGGATCTTTCCAGTTCGAGTAATTCTTTCCGTCGATAAGAGCTGTTCCGCTCGTTGGTCTGTCCAGCCCCAAAAGGATCCTCATCGTTGTACTCTTGCCTGCACCGTTCGGACCTAAAAATGCAGTTATCCTTCCCTTTTCGGCGGTAAAGGAAACATCTTTTAAGATCTCTTTATTGCTGTAGTTCTTACATAGTTTCTCAATGGTTATTGTCTGTTCCATATGTATCTCCTTTGGTTTTTTCGAGTGTATTATGGACAAACAAAAATAGCCGGACAAGGTCAAACGAATACCTTGAACGGCTATATGCATACCTTGCAAGTTTGAGCGCATACTATGCAATTGACTTTGATTATCGGTGATGTTTAGAATTAATTATCAACAAATCTACGGATGTGATGAATTGAAGATCAAACTTATCGCCAGTGATGAACATTATGATGAGATCGCAAATGAGCTCAAGGAAAAAGGTATTGAACTAAGTGACAGTTCAAACCTTGTTCTGACTGAGCAAAATGCAAAGATCTCACATATCATCGGCAAGAAAGATGATGAGATATTCAGGCTTGATATCTCTGATATCTCGCACTTCGAAAGTTTTGCTCATGACGTAATCGCCTACACTGCTAACGACAAATATAAGATCAACGAGCGTCTAAAAAATCTGGTAGTCATCCTGGATCCTAAATCATTTATCAGGATCAGCAATTCAGTCATCATCTCTGTTGATCATATAAAGAGCATCAGACCTGCTTTTACGCAGAAATTCATCATAACAATGAAGAACGGTTATACGGTCGATGTCACTAGATCCTATTACTACTCGTTCAAAGAATTCATAGGAATCTGAGGTGAACAACATGAAAACTCTGATAGTTATACTTCTGACAATACTTATCGTATTACTCTTATCCGCATCAG
>CADCQX010000448.1 GCA_902803695.1 Oscillospiraceae bacterium | reverse complement strand
TCCACCGACCACTCCAGAGAGAACGTGCCTGTCCTCATCTACGGCCAAGGCTACAACGTTCCTTATAACATGGGTACAAAGTCCGGATTCAATAACATCGCAACCATAGTCCTTAATAGTCTTCTCGAAAACGCTAACAGTTTCAAATACGTTCCGAAGACTCCGTCCGCAGAGAACATCATGAGCTATGTGGATATGACAAACCTTAAGACAAACGCCAAGATCGATGACATCTATGGTCTCATCGACCGCGCCATCGAAGCCGATGCTGCTTCCGTATGTATCCAGCCTTGCTACGTAAAAGAGGCTTTCAAGTATGCAGCGGGAAGGCTTCCGATCTGTACCGTCATCGGTTTCCCGAACGGATATCATACTTCTGCCGTTAAGCTTTACGAGGCTTTAGAAGCATGTGAGAACGGTGCTTACGAGATCGATACCGTCATCAATAACTGTATGGTAAAAGACGGACGCTTTGACGAGATCTATGCCGAACTTAAGGCTCTCGCCGAAGGGGTTCACGGCAAGGGATGCCTTCTCAAGGTCATCATCGAGACATGCCTCCTGAACGAAGAAGAAAAGATCAAGCTCTGCGATATAGTAACAAGAAGCGGAGCTGACTACATAAAGACCAGCACGGGATTCGGCTCGGCCGGAGCTACTCTCGAAGATGTTAAGCTCATGAAGGAGAATGTAGGTTCTGATGTTAAGGTCAAGGCCGCAGGCGGCATCAGAACAAAAGACCTCGCCGGAGAGATGATCTCCAACGGGGCCTCCAGAATTGGTGCTTCCAACCTCAGCTGAATCTTTCCACGAAGTCCAGGACAGCCTTAAAGTAGTCCTCTTTTATCGGCTCTCTCATAAGTTCATGTCTGTACGGACCAAAGTCGATCTCCTCGACAGGAACTTCGTGCGCCTTAAACTCTTCGATGACTTTCTTGACGCCCTTACCGAATGAACCTACCGGATCATCGTCGCCGTAGAGGAACAGACACGGTTTCTTACAAAGGTTATCCATCGCCTCTTTGCTCTGCATGAACTTGATGAGCTTGAACATGTCATAGTAGCCTTTGTTCGTGAAGAAAAATCCGCACAGAGGATCGTTTATATATTCATCGACATTCGCGTCGATCACGCTCAACCAGTCGAACGAAGTCCTCTTCTTCGGGACTTTCTTGTTATATGATCCGAACGCCAGGACGCTCAGTAATCCCGCCTTTTTCCTGCTCCTTCCGATAAGGCACAGGAATCTCGCGACAGCGATCCCGATGGAGACGATAGGCTCATATCCTTTGGTGGAACCGAAGATGAATGCATCGTAATTTATCGAATATCTGCTATTGGAATACATGGCCCTTACGACAAAGGAACCCATGCTGTGTCCATAAAGGATCTGCGGTGACTGACCTGTAGTTTTTGCCACCAGGTCATGGAAGATGAGATTGTCTTCCATAAGTGACTTATAAGAATCTTTTCCCTCTCCGAAAAATCCCAGCGGTTCCCTGTTAAGATCATGTGTCTTACCGTGACCCTGCATGTCGATACCGCAGACGGTATAACCTGCATCATTGAGGACCTTGATCATCTCTTCGTAGCGTTCGATATACTCCGCCATACCGTGGCAGATCTGGATAGTTGCCTTAGAGTTTTCGACAGGCCAGATAAAACCTTTTGTCTTTTTACCGGGACCCGACACCGAGTCAAATTCAATAGTCTTCATCAGCGTCTCCTGTTTCCTCTTATAAGGAACAACCTGAGCAGCGTCACGCCCGCGGATGCCATGGCGACCACGTATGTTCTACCTGCAGCGCGGAGGACTTTCTTACAGTCACGGACCTGGTCTTCGCCAACAAGGCCCATCTCTTTTATGATCTTTAAAGCCCTGTTACTCGCGTCATATTCAACAGGAACCATGATGAGATAAAACAGGAAAGCGACGAAATAAGCAATGATGCCGATCGTTATGATGTTATATCCGAGTTCGTAGCTGCCTGCTGCTTCGGCATAGCTTCCGCCCGCCATGATGAGGATACCGAGCATCGCGATATAGACTCCGCCTCTGGAAGCGATCCCCGCAATAGGTGCCAGGAACTGTCTGATCCTATAAAACCACCAGTTCTTTGAATCCTGGATCGCATGTCCGCACTCGTGAGCAGCTACCGCAATGGCAGCTATGGAATAGCTTCCGTATACACTCTGTGACAGATTGATCGTATGTTTTCGAGGATTATAATTATCCGTAAGATTACCCTGGATAGGCTGAATAGTAAGACCTCTTACCTCAGCATCACGAAGGATCATCTCGGCTGCTTCATCAGCAGAATACCTGGCAGTCGTCCTGACCTTCGTATATTTTTTGAAAGTGCTCTGAAGCCTTGCCTGAATGATAAGGCTTACAACATAAACAGCGATAGCAAGAATATAAAACATATTGCCGTTCCCCCTATAAGAGAGATTATATCACGCATGAAAAAACTCCGCTTATGCGGAGCTTTCTTAGATTTCCATGTCTTCCGTCGCTGAGATCATAAGTCCGTCAGCAGTTACCCTTCCGTATGAATCCGCTACTTCAGCGCCTCCGCCTGTAGATGTGAAACTATATGATCCGTCTCCGTTATCGGTAAATTCGAGAGTCATTCCGACAGATGCTGCTTCTTCAGCGAATGCCTTGGCATGCTCTACAGTATCAAACTTCGCGAAGGTTATGGAGCCGAATGTCGTTCTGTCACAGACGATCAAAGCTTCCTGCAAACCCTTATCCTTTCTCTCTTCAGGTGTTATGTTATTTCCGACTACAGGAACAAACATCAGGTTTGGATCATGTCCGTGCTCCTCCATGTAGGCGATGATCTCCGGAGTCTCGATCTTACTGAAATCCTCGATATCAGTTTCGGCGAAGGCTGAATCCTCTCCGACAAGCTGTTCGGTGGCTTCAGTTGTTTCCTCTGTTGACTCAGTCGTTGTCTCTTCTGAAGTCTCCTCGGTAGTCTCTTCTGTTTCTTCCTCTGTGGTGGTGGTTTCTTCTTTAGTCTCGACCGGATCCTTCTTGTCACATGCGCCCATAAGTGTAGAACAGCTCATGATCGACATGATAAGGACCGAGGCAACTGCCATCCTTCTCAATTTCATATCTATATCTCCCTTCTTTAGATATCAAATTTATATTATCTTTTTCGAAAACAAAAAACAACCGCACAAAAAAAACCGCCCCGCGTACACGGGACGGCATTTGGTTTTTAATCTGTAAACTTAAGATCAAGCGTTGCAGATGATTGAGAAATCCTCAGCCTTCAAAGAAGCACCGCCGACGAGACCGCCGTTGATGTCAGGCTGTGAGAACAGACCGGCAGCGTTCTTAGCGTTGCAGGATCCGCCGTACTGGATCGTCATAGCAGCAGCGCACTTGTCGCAGTAGAGCTCAGCGATTACGCCACGGATGAACTTACAAACTTCCTCAGCCTGCTCGTCTGTAGCTGTCTTACCTGTGCCGATAGCCCAGATTGGCTCATAAGCG
>CADCQX010000447.1 GCA_902803695.1 Oscillospiraceae bacterium | reverse complement strand
ATTTCCCAATATGGTAAGAAGAGCACACAATGAGGATATGTCATTATCCTCATAAAGCTTCTTTTCATCAAAACATGATGATGGAACACCAAGAAGATTTAAAGCCTTGGATATAGATCTTGCCCTCTCATTAGATCTGGTAAGAATACAAATATCTTTCGGTTCATGCGAAGGATCGCTCAGGTAATTTTTTATCTCCCTGATAACGCCTTTAAGTTCACCCGCATATTTCTTGCTCAAAGAAGAAAAATCAATCGAGGAACATTCATCACTCAAAATATAATCATCAGTAGTATCTTCTTCATCGTCTTCGGTATTTTGTCCATCACGGATATCAACCAAAACAACAGAAGGAACCTCTCCATCAGGTGTCTCTTCAAAAGCAGTAAGCTTATGATCTTTGTTATATTCGATCTCCGTCGCCTCACCACTCATCAATTGATAAAAGACCGTATTTACGAATTCAAGAATCTGAGGAGTACTTCTGAAGTTGATGTTGAGTTTAAACAGTTTTCCGTCTATCTCCTTACCATATTGCTCCATTCTGTTGTTAAAGAGTTTAGGGTTAGCATATCGGAATTTATAAATACTCTGTTTAACATCACCAACCATGAAAACATTATGGTTTGAAAACTTCTCAACAATAGCATCCTGTAAGGTACTATTATCCTGATATTCGTCTACGTAGATCTCAGCAAATTTATCTCTGTAGAACTCACAAACCTGAGGATCCGAAAAGATCTCCAGAGCATAGTGCTCCATATCAGAAAAGTCCATTACATGCGATCTTTTCTTGAGGTCAGTATAAGCATCATTCATCTTGGCTAAGAGTTCTTTATACTCCCTTATGATGGCTGTTCTCTTCTTCTGACGCTCAATAAGGCCTTCTAATCCGATATCAAAAACATCCTGCAATTCTTGAGGGAGATTATAATCAGCAAGAAGAGTCTTAAAACCATCAATGCCCGGACAAGCATACCACAAAAGCGCAAATGCCGGAGCAATTGTCGCCTTATAATCTTTATTCCTGAAACCAAGTCCTGATGTCTCAACATCCTTCAACCTTCTGATACTGTTTGCTATTTCTTCAAAACTTTGTACCGGATCGCCATTAAGATTTGATACTATATCATTTTCCCTGAGCACAGCATGAAGTGCCGGTTCAAGAATATCAACATAGTTTTGTTTCAAACCGGCGGACACCAAATCATCCAAACCTTGACGGGCAGATTCAGCGGCAGAAGCGTAGAAATCTTTCATTTTCAAAATGAACCTATCCAGGAAAAGAACCTTGTTGTTGCGATCCTGTTCTTCTCTCATAACGACCATTTTCTCAACCGTGTCAAGATAGTTCGGCAAACTCCTGAGTTTTGAAAAAGTTCCAACCAACGAGTCTACAAGATCATTGTCGCTTCTTCCATCTCCAAAGAAGGATGTCAATTTAAAAAAAGCAGTATCATCAAAAGATCTCGGATCATCATACAAATTATAAGTAGATGATACGGCTGTTTTTGCCGCGTACCTCAGAAGAATAGCCTTTTCTGATTCAGACACAGGTAAAAGACCTGTCTCCTTATCAAAACCAACTGCCTCGCTGCCTTTTTCTCTGATGACTCTGGAACAGAATGAATCAATAGTCTGTATGTACGCTGAAGGAAGAAGATTGAGCTGTTCTTTAAGCATCTTCTTTTTCTGAGGATCTGATTCTGTCTTCAGTTTTTCCTTAATAGCACGATTGATCTTAACAACCATATTTTCAGCAGCCGCTTTTGTAAAAGTCATCACCAAAAGACGATCAACTGTTACCTCTCCGTTTAAGATCTTGGTAATGATCCTTTCAACGAGGATAGTAGTCTTTCCGGAACCGGCTGCAGCCGAAACAAGTATATTGTTTATAGGTTCATTTATTGCATCTATTTGTTGTGGTGAGAATCCCATGGTTTTTCACTCCATTTCTTTAAAAGATCCAAATAATATCTGTTACTTTTACCTCTACCCTTCTTGTATTCTTCTCTGTCAGGGTCTTCAAGTTTAATATCTTCACTTGTCTTTAGCGATTTGCAATCGTTGCCGCAGTATCCCAGGAAAGGACAGTAATTGCAGCTGCTGTATTGACCCTGATCAGCTTGAGGATTAACCAAAGCTTCTGCTCTGCCCTTAGAAACCTGTTCACAGGTATTTCGGATCATATTCTTGATATAACCTATTGCTTCCTTTGTTTCTTCGGGTGAAAAAGAAGAAGTCTTATACAAATAGTCCGTGCCGTCTGAATTGTCTACCTTGTTAGGTCTCAAACCTATCTCAACGTATCCGACATTATCGATCTTCTCTCCTTGTTCCGCCATGGCAAGAGCATATGCAAACAATTGAAACTGCAATCCAGGGGCAAGTTTTTTCTTGTCAACGTCTTTTTTCCCGGTCTTGTAATCAACTATGCGGATCATACCGGTATCAGGATTACGATCGACTCTGTCTATATATCCAGTAAATGTAAAGTCTATTCCGTTTTCAGTCTTAAAGGTAAGTTTATTCGGCAACTTTTTAAGATCCTGCTCAAAAGCAAACGGGATATAATTCTCTGTTATGCAGTAATCCAAAATCTCAGGAAGAGCCCTGGAAAAGATCCTTCTAACCTTAGAACCCAAATCCACTGAGTAAAGGGTTGTATTCTTATCAGGCATTTTGGACTCACTCAAAGCCTTCTCAAAATACTTAAACGAAAGGTCCTTGACATAGTCCGGGTCTTCTATCTTTTCTCTGTATTCCTTCAACACATCCGTTGTAGTTGAATCTCCGATCATATCCTTTATGACATTCTCGAACATTGCATGAGCGATCGTTCCTACTTCATTTAGAAGAACCCTTGTACCATCTTCTCTCTTATCGATCATGAGAATCTTACTCATAACATACTCGAACGGACAATAATTAAATGTCTCAAAACTTGAAACACTTCCCCAGCTTCCGTTCTTCAACAACTCTTTCATACATTCTTCATCGATATTTGAAGCGGATACATCATGTCGTTTTTTAGTTGCAAGACCATAGACCGGAGTTTCAAATGACACATGTTTTTCTACGTTATTCTCATAGAACGACTTTATGGTTCCAAAAGTCTCACTGTCATAATCAAGATCGTTACCGAGCATAATGACCAGCTTTTCCGTGGCAGCACTGAGAACAAGAGACGACTTGATAAAATCCTCCCTGCTTCTCGTCTGAAGTCTGTCAGGAAGTTCAGCTTCCATCTCGGAGTTAAGTCTTATAAGTTCGTTATTACTCATGATTCCTTCTGAAACACCCGAATAAGGGAAGTTGGTAGAGTCGCAGCCTATCATGAACAAGACTTTGCACGGTGTAAAACATGCACTGTCAAAATCGACCAACTCAATGGAATCCAAAGTCAAAGGGATCGTTGCTATGACTTTATTTCTCATATCTACCTTGAGCAAGAAAGCAAATAGTTCATGCGAAACCGCTACATCATTAAGATCGCTTGTAAATGACGTAAGAAGCGTCATCACTTCCTTAAAACTTCTGACCAGGATCGAGGCAGAGGCAGTGTCCTTATTATCAATAAATTCATCTCTCAATGCTTCAATGTTAAAGCGAAGGCTATCGAGATAATTCAAAAGATCTGCTGCCTTTGCAGAAATAAGCTCATCTTTATAAACCTTGTCACAGATACTCTTAAGAGGTATGAGAACTTTCTCTACTACGGAAGTCCACAAGTATTCTCCGCCATGTATCTTAAGTTCTCCGTTAATATACATCTTGAAAGGTTCTCTCTTAAGTTCCGGATCAGGAATAAAACTGGACTTTTCAAATAACCTGTCACCATTGGTTATATTTTCTCGAACGCAATAGTTCTCAAAAAAATCAACCATCTCAAATCTTATCGGAAGAAGACCGGTTCTGAGAATCCTGATGACAAAATCAAGATTGTAGTTATATATCGGAAGCTGAAGGAATACTTCAACAAACCTCATGACAGGAGTACTGTCAAGGATCATTCGCTTATCAATAAAGGCATCCAAGCCGAATAGCCTCATGATTCCCTTGAAACGCTCTGTGGTTTCATCATTTGGTGAGAATACTCTGATATCCTTGTAGCGGTATCCTTCTTCTCTGGTAAGTCTGATT
>CADCQX010000446.1 GCA_902803695.1 Oscillospiraceae bacterium | reverse complement strand
TGCAGTGGATACGGGACTGCTGGCCTGCACCGATACCGATTGCCTGACCGTCCTTAACGTAGCATACAGAGTTACTCTGTGTGTACTTCAATGTGATAAGAGAGATAAGAAGATCGATCTTCTTGTCCTCAGGGATATCCTTGTTATCTGTTACGATGTTGTTCAAAAGATCCTTATCGATCTTAAGCTCATTTCTTCCCTGCTCAAAAGTTACACCGTATACATCCTTTGTCTCGATCGGCTCCGGTACATAGTTAGGATCGATCTTGATAACGTTATATGTTCCCTTACGCTTTGTCTTAAGGATCTCGAGAGCCTCATCAGTATAATCAGGAGCGATGATACCGTCAGAAACTTCTCTGGCGAGCATCTTAGCTGTAATAGCATCACAAGTATCAGACAAAGCAACGAAGTCACCGTAAGAAGACATACGGTCTGCACCTCTTGCTCTTGCATAAGCGCAAGCGATAGGAGAAAGCTCACCGAGATCGTCTACGAAGTAGATCTTAGCCTCTGTCTCGGAAAGAGGACGTCCGACTGCAGCACCTGCAGGAGAAACGTGCTTAAATGAAGTAGCTGAAGGAAGACCTGAAGCTGCCTTAAGCTCCTTTACGAGCTGCCAGCCGTTAAAAGCATCAAGAAGATTGATGTATCCCGGCTTACCGTTCAAAACCTCGATTGGAAGTTCAGAACCGTTCTTCATGAAAATCTTAGATGGTTTCTGGTTAGGGTTGCAACCATACTTTAACAACATTTCGTTAGCCATATTGTCCTCCCGATTATTTAACGTTCTTGTTTACGATCCTTGTGTCAGCCTTACCTGTTGCGATATCGATAAAGCGTACAAACAAGGAAACCTTGTTATCATTGTTGAGGCTGTTCCAGAGCATATCTGTGAATGAATCGATATCTCCGTCAATAGAAACCTTCTCAGGCTCACCCTCAAAGCTCGGGAGCGGATTACCGTCACCCATGTATGTGTGGATGAATCTTCCCTCACCGGCGATCGGATTAGTATAAGAGAAGGTGAATCTCTGACAGGAAGAAGGATCTCCGTCAGCTGACTTCAGGATGGACATTGCATAGTTGTAAGATCCATTCTCAACATGCATGATTCCTGAAATTCTAGGTGTATAGTTAGGAGCGTCATCCTCAAACTCACGTGTTCTCAAAGCCTGCTCAAATGTCTGCTGCTTATCCATGAGTTCGTAGATAGTATCTGTCTGATCTCCGTTAGTAACGATAGTCTTGTTACCGAGAACTCTTACAGGAGAATAGATGATAAGGTGCGGATCTGTAAGAAGCGAAGGATCAAATGCCTCTGTCTTGATTCCGTCTTCAGTAGCTGTGAATACTCTGTTTCTGGAGTTCACGCTTCTGCCCATGATGAAGTAAGCTGTTACAGCACTCTTTCCATCCTTGGACTTTCCGATCACGATACCTCTTCCCGGATAATCATTACCCTTGAGAAGTTCAGCGATGTCATAAGTTTTCATAGATGTCACCCCTCTGTTTAATTATATTCAACTCTGTTGTTGACCACTTTGATCTTTCCATCCGCAAAAAGCTGAATTGCCTTCGGAAGGATTACCTGCTCACATTCTTTCATGATACGCTTCTGAAGGACTTCAGGAGTATCATCAGGAAGAACGTCCACACATTTCTGAAGAAGGATAGGACCTTCATCATAATTCTCGTTTACGATATGAACAGTTGCACCGGAAACCTTAACACCGCGCTCCAATGCAGCCTCATGAGGTCTGATACCATACATTCCCTTGCCGCAGAAAGAAGGGATCAATGCAGGATGGATATTGATGATCCTGTTATTGAATGCCTTAACTGTCTTTTCACCCAAGAGAGAAAGATAACCGGCAAGAACGATAAGTTCTGCTCCGCTCTCATTAAGCTTAGCAAGAACTGCATCATCCCATGCTTCCCTGGTCTCAAAGCTCTTTACAGACATAACGACCGAAGGAATGTTGTTCTGTGAAGCGCGCTCCAAAGCATAAGCCTTGTCATTGGAAGCAATGACAAGCGCGATCTCAACATTGGTCAAAGAACCGTCCTTGATCCTATCGATTATTGCCTGGAGGTTTGTTCCACCGCCGGATACAAAAACTGCTATCTTCATGTCTTTACTCCGGTGTACCTGCTACGAAATTACCATCAAAACATGCAGCACACTGACCGCATCTGATACCCTCAGTAGAAGCTCTGAGGCTCTC
>CADCQX010000445.1 GCA_902803695.1 Oscillospiraceae bacterium | reverse complement strand
TCATCCATATAACAGTCAAGCACATACGACGTATCATTTACTTCGATAGTAACCTTTCCGTCACTTGTTCCTCCGCTTGGAATAAAGAAAAGAGCTTCTTCAGTCTTAAGAACCTTCGAATAATCTTCTGTATTGTGGAACTTCAATACACGATTAGATGCAGAAAGACTCTCGACCTCCAGATCATCTATATTAGCAACATAGTCTGTCGTTTCTGTAGCGGTCTCTACTGTTGTATCTTCAGTGGTCTCTTCAGTCGTTGCCTCTGTTGTTTCCTCTGTGGTTGCCTCAGTAGTCTCTTCTTCTGTTGTATCCGCAGTTTCTATAACCGTCTCTTCAGTTTCCTTAGTCTCATCATCTTTTGTCTTAGGATCGCATCCGCTGATCAAAAGCGAACCACCAAGGATCATTGATGAAGCTAATACTGCAGCAGTAAGTTTACGTGCCTTCATGTTTTCCTCCATACAAGTTATAAAATTATACTTATTATATCAGTATCCGACAAAAAATCACCTCCGATATCGGAGGTGATTTTTCTCGATACGTTTTATTCTTTCCACGGCTGATGCTGATCAGGATTAATGTAGATTCCGACTATCTCACCGCTTTCAACAACAATATGAATATTCGGGATATACCAGGTAGTATCGCTTTCCAGCTCTTCAGCAAAACTTTTAAGATCATCATAAACATCCGTGTAATCATATGTAACTATTCCGTCTTTGGAATACACATTTGCTTTGTCCATTATTACAACCGAATCAGAAACATCCAAATGCACATCTTTCTCGAACGCAGAAGAATTCACAAGTCCGTCCCAATCGACATAATAGGTTCCGTCTGATTGTTGACTTAAAAACCAATCGTTATCTAGCATGATATAACCATCAACACTTGGATCATTTATCACGGTGATCATACTGAAATCCATAGACTGATCAGTAGCATAATTATATTTATCTTTTGAAGCAAGGATCACCAGACTGTCCCATTTTTCCAATGAATCGATCTCTTCCTGCGTAAAGTACGTATAGTCACGGATATCCAGTGTCATACCCTTCATATCCTCATCGAAAGAATACCTGTCGCAGCAATAATCCCCGTCAGGTATCTTACCCTCTTCATGCTCCGTATTATGCGCATAAACAACATTACCCTTGACCATAACAGGAACAATACAGATCTCTTTTATGACTCCATCCTCAACAACGATATGTGCATTGTAGTTTATAGAATTGAGCGAAGCAGCATCAATCGTTTCCTTAAACGACTGGAAGCTGTCGAACTCATAAGTAAAATCATAAGTCTTTATGCCGTCTTCGGAGAAAACATCAGCATATGCGTAGATTACCGGCTCTTCACCTACGCTCAAGTTGATCTGCTCCTCATAAGGGAAAAGAAGCGGAATATCATACTGATCGAAAATGTAATAGTTTCCGTCACCCTGCAACTTAAGGTACCAACCTTCATTATTCAGTTCAACAATGTTCTCTCCATAAGTGCATGAACGCGTAACATATGTATTGACCGTATTAACAGTCATAGAGCCGTTTACGTTGTTTCCATAGCAGCAATCTTCAATATCAAGAAAATATGCCGTATCCATAAAATCCATCGTTCTCTCATCAAAATGAACATACTCGTATATATCTGATTTAATTCCATTGTTTTCCTCATCGAAAACAATATTCGACGCAAAGTATACGCCGTCTTTAACAACACCCGCATCATGGTCTTCCTTTGTAACCGAATATGCCATCGGCTCAGATACCGGTCCCGGATCATCATCTGATGTCTCAGTCGTTGTTACATCTGTTGTAGTATCATCCGTCTCATCAGTTGTAACAACAGTCTCATCCGTATCATCATCTTTGTTTTTGGTTGACTTAGTATCCTTAGCAGAATTGCAACCGGAAAGCACGGCCATAGCCAAAATGAGCGATAATATAGCTTTCTTCTTCATAATTCCTCTCCTGTCATCAGGTTCTTACCTAATATATCGTAATAATATGGCTCAGGTTTCTCAAAACATAAAAAAGAGACTGCCTTTTGAGCAGTCTCTGATGAATGTCGTAAAATAATTAAGCTTTACCCATTCTCTTGTTGAACTTATCAACACGTCCGCCTGTATCAACAAGCTTCTGCTTACCTGTGTAGAACGGGTGG
>CADCQX010000444.1 GCA_902803695.1 Oscillospiraceae bacterium | reverse complement strand
TCAGGAAGAGTCCGATGAAGATGCAGGCGACAGCAAGTAATCCTGTTATAAGCTGGATGATATTGAGATACTTCTCCATTTATACCTCCGTTGATGTTTTGTTATCTGATGGAGTATCTTCTTCGTCTTCGCTCTGGTCCTGTTCCGATCTGCTTTTCATTTTATTCTCGGTGTATACGAAAGCTTTTTCGAGAGAACCTGTTATGAAATCAGCTGACAGGGCCGGGAGGAACAGTAAAGAAGGAGGGAATACAACAAGTACTGCCAATGTGACCAACATGGTAAGGCAGACCAGAATGCTCTTTCCGAAGTAAAGTGTCGACAGGGTAAATCCGTTGATGAACATGTTCTTGGTCGTATTATCGTATCTTGCCAGGCACGGGATAACGAACGGGAAAGAGAACATGAGCGGAAGTATCAAAAGAAGGCTCAACGGGAAATAGAACGACGGAAGTTTGATGTCTCCGATCCCGTAATAGCCGATGAAGATATTGGCTGCTGTAATGGCTGTATATATTAAATAAATAAGATTAATAACTATACCTTGTTTAATATTTGACTTGAATGAATGCATGAAGTCCTTTGAAAGTGCGCCGGATCTGTTATATTTCCTTTTGCGGGTTGAATAATAAAGAGCTGCGCATGAAGGAACAAATGTGATCACCGGCAGACAAAAGACAAACCATAAAAGCGACAGGGTCATGAGTTCGGAGAGCTTTTCTCCGAATCTGTAGAAACGTCCTTTGGTTACTTTTCTGTAAAAATCATCCATTAAAACACCTCTTGGAATTTGATTCTAGTATAATGGGTAAAAGTGGAATAAGCAACAACTAAAAAACTAGTATGCTAGTAGAAAATCATTCTGAAAGTGATACAATCCAAATAAATAATCGTCTTGGAGGTTAGTATGGGCACTAAAACAAAACTGGCTGGAATACTCGGGAACGGCATGATTATCCAGCGCGATCAGCCATTCAAGATCTGGGGATCCGAAGCCGAGGCAAATTTTGTAAAGGTCTTTTTCGAAAACAATGAGTACGTAACGATGGTATCTGGCGGCAAATTCGTTATCGAATTGCCTTCTCACGGGGCAGCAACCGATATTACGATCACCGTTAAAGGATCAGAGGAGATCGTTCTTAGTGATGTCTGTTTCGGAGATGTCTTTATGCTCGCAGGTCAGTCGAATATGGAACTTCCTGTTTGCAGGACCCTTGATGTAACCTCTGAGGAGGTGGAAGCGTCTGATTACCCATACATCAGACAGTTCAGACTGACTCCGAATTACAGATTGGATGACACGAAGATTTCCGAACTTCTTGAGGCACCTTGGGTAAAAGCAGTTCCTGGTGACATCATGGAGATAAGTGCTGTCGGTTTCTTCTGTGCCAAGGAATTATTTGAAGAGAATAAGGTTCCGATCGGACTTGTTCTCAATGCGCAGGGAGGATCCACTCTCGAAGCCTGGCTTCCTGCTGATGAGCTTGCACCACTTAAGGATTGCAGCGAACTCATAAACAAATTCCATGAAGACAACTCACTTCAGAGATTCCTCGATAATAAAAATGTTGAAATCGCCAACTGGCGTAAAGCTATCACACCTGACGGATTTGAAGAGAATGCAAGAGCAATTCCGGCTGACGCAACGGAAGTTACCTTGCCGGGTCTTGTTTTCGATAAGAACAGTGAAGGATATACAGGAAGCCTGTGGCTCTATAAGGAGATCGAGCTTGATGTGGAACCTGAAGCTGATTCCTTCCTTTACGTAGGTGAATTAATAGATTCAGATATTACATATATAAACGGCGAGTTTGTTGGCAGGACAGAATATTGCTATCCTCCTCGAAAATACCCGTTTGACGGATCGATCCTTAAGAAGGGAAAGAACCTTATAGCAGTTCGTCTTATCATTGACCACAAATATGGCGGATTCCTCAAGGATCATCAGTACTATTTGAGAACCGGATCTACCAGGATCGATATAACAGGAACTTGGTTCATGAAAAAGGAGACAGCAGCACAGTGTGAAGCTCCGGAAGTCATCATGGGTCAGACTATCCCGACGGCACTTTATACTGCTTCCGTTAAGCCGATCCTGAACCTCAAGTTCAAGGGAGCATGGTGGTACCAGGGTGAGAGCAATGCGGGTGATCCGTTCAATAAGAATTCCCGTCCGGGAAAAGGATACTTTGAAGCAGCAAGTTACGACGTCATCTTCAAGGCAATGGTCGAGAGATGGAGAAAGGACTTTAAGCAGGATCTTCCGATAGTCGTAGTAGAGATGCCTGACTATACGAATCCTGTCGAAGGATGGGATGACGGATGGGCAGAACTGCAGAAGATGCAGCGAAATGCTCCTAAGATGGTTGAGAAGTGTAGAGTAGCTCTCGGAAAGGATCTCGGAGAACCATATGAGCTTCATCCGCAGAATAAGAGCATCCTCGGAAAGAGAATGGCTGAGGAGGTAAAAAAGCTCTGCTATAACTGATGATCAGCAGCTAAAAATCATAAACATTTAAGAACTGAAAATACGGCCCTGATATCAATAGTGGATATTCACTATAGATGTCGGGGTCGTTTGTGCACTGTGAACAAAAACATTATCACTTTTGTGGTAAATATATTGACATCTTACAACCTGAGAAATATAATCTAATCGTCAACTAGCATACAAGTACGCAAGAACACTCAAAGTCAAGCACTCAAGTATTCATGTGTAGGTTGTGGCGGTGACAGTAGATTTTAGAGGTGTGTTTTATGAGTGCAAACATTCAAAACAGAAACTCAGGCAGTAAACAAAACTCCTTTGTTAAGCACATTAGCAGATATTGGCAGCTTTATCTGATGATCATTATTCCTGTAGCGTATTATCTCGTTTTCAGATATGCTCCTATGTTTGGTAATATCATTGCTTTCAGAAAGTATCATGCTGGCGGAAGCATTTTCGGTGACAGATTTGTAGGCGTTAAGTACTTCAAACAGTTCATCGGTGATAAGACATTCTGGAGAGCTTTCAGAAATACTCTTATTCTTAACATCGGTTATCTTGTAGTCAGATTCCCTTTGACCTTGATCTTTGCTCTTCTTATAAACGAGATCAGGAATCTTCACTGGAAGAAGTTTGTTCAGACAGTTTCTTATCTTCCACACTTTATCTCCGTAGTTATTATGTGCGGTATGATCAAGGAACTTGTTTCCACATCAGGTCCTATCAACAATATGATCGCTAAGCTTGGCGGAGATAAGATCAGCTTTATAGCTGAGGCTAAGTGGTTCCCGACGATCTTTATTTCATCAGGTGTATGGCAGAGCATCGGTTGGGGAACGATCCTTTATCTCGCAGCTATGTCCAACATCAATCCTTCTCTTTATGAAGCTGCAGCTGTTGACGGCGCAGGACATTTCAAGAGAGTTTGGCACGTAACTATTCCATCTATCCTTCCTACGATCACAACACTTTTGATCCTGGATATCGGTGGACTTGTCGGTTCAGGTGCAGCATTCGAGAAAGTATATCTCCTTTATAACCCGATGATCTATGAGACGGCAGATATCGTATCAACATACGTATTCCGAATGGGTATCGGCGGAGGAAACTTCAGTTATGCAACTGCGGTTGGTCTTTTCGAAGGACTCATCAATCTTACATTGTTGACTATTGCCAATGTGGCATCCAAAAAGCTGACAGACAGCGGTCTTTGGTAAGGAGGGTATCATAATGGCAGTTAATACAGCTGGTAAAACAAGCATTAAGGTAAAGGAAAATCTCGGATACAAGGTATTCCTGGTAGTTAACTTCTTTATCATGTTATTTGTGGTAGTGGTAACACTTTATCCGTTTCTTTATCTCGTATCACAATCGTTCACTTCTGAGCAGGCAATCATCAGAGGTGAATCCGGAATCATTCCTAAGGGATTTAATATTGATACTTATAAATATGTTCTTAAGGGCGAATTCCTGCATTATTACAAGAACACGGTTGTCTATACGTTGATAGGAACTGTTCTGTCTCTCATTTTCTCATCGCTTCTTGCTTATCCGATGGCAAAATCAGAGTTCAAGCTCAACAAGGTACTTACTCCGTTTATCATCTTTACAATGTACTTCGGCGGAACATTGATCTCAAACTACATCCTTGTTGTTGGTTTGCATCTTAAGAATACGGTTCCTGCTTTTATCCTTCCGATGATGATAAGTACATACTACGTAATCCTCATGAAGTCATTCTTCCAGAGCATTCCTAAGGATCTTGAGGAAGCAGGTGAGATCGATGGTTTGAGTAAGTTCGGAGTATTTATGAGGATCGCACTTCCTCTTTCCAAGCCGATCATGGCAACTATGACTCTTTTCTATTCGGTTATGTATTGGAACAACTGGTATCAGGCTTTCTTGTACCTCAATAAAAAGCAGTGGCCTGTAGCTTATTACCTCCAGACGATCATCAGAGGTGTAGGAGCTAAAGAAGGTGACGGAGATGCTACATCCGTTTCCGCGAATATCAAGTCCTGCGCAATGGTACTTACAGTTCTTCCGATCATCTGCGTATACCCGATCATTCAGAAATATTACGTTCAGGGCATGATGCTCGGCGGTGTCAAAGAGTAATCACCGCATTTCTAATCAAGGATGTAACCGGTCGACCCGGTACAGAATAATAAAAAACGAGGAGGCTATTATGAAAAAGTTAAAGTTCGTTTGTTTACTTTTAACTGCTTCAATGCTCGGTACAGGCCTCATGGCATGTACTAAGGAAGGCGAAGGGGAAGAGACTTCTGCAACAACGATCCCTTCGTCAATCGAAACTGTTGCTACTAATCCTGAAGAAGAACAAAATTTGGATTATGAGTACGGTGAACACTTCCATTCTGATGTTCCTGTAACATATACAATGTTCTTCAGTGATGCCAGCTGGTACGCTATGCAGGATACATGGACAACAGAAGGTTTGTTCAAGGATATCGAGGATATCACTAACGTTCATCTTGACATTAAGTCTTATGACTCCAGTGACTACATGAACAATATTACTCTCGATATCAACGCAGGCGAGGCTGCATACATTATTCCTAAGATCTATGATGATTCCGCATTCGTAGATGGCGGTGCTATCGTTCCGATCTCTCAGTATGTTCAGTACATGCCTAACTATGTTGATTTCTACAATACATACGGAATGCAGGAAGATCTCCTCACTATCACAAGAAGTGACGGAAACTACTACAAGCTTCCTGGTATGTATGATGCTACAATGCCTGACTACTCATTGCTCGTAAGAAAAGACCTCTTTGCAGCAGCTGGTGTTGACATCGAAGCAATCGAGAAAGATTACACATGGAATGACCTTTGTGACGCTCTTATCAAGGTAAAGGCTTACATGGTTAAGGAAGGAATGTGCTCCGAGTCTGATTACATCTGGTCTGACCTCTGGTGCGGTAACGAATCCGGACAGGGTAACGGTGGTAACCTCTTGAAGCTCATGGGTAACTCTTATGACGTTAATGCAGGTTGGGCTATCGGTGACGGTATGAGATATGACCAAGCTGCTGATAAGTTCTATTTCTCACCTGTAACAGATAAGTACAAGGAGTTCCTTAAGGTTGCTAACAGATTTGTTGCTGAAGGCATCCTCGATCCGGAAACATTTACACAGGATGATGCTACAGCTACAAACAAGTTCTTCAACGGACAGACAGCTATCATCTCCGTTAACAAGTCTCAGTATGCTAACTTCGTATCCAACCTTGATGCCAACCTTGGTGCAGGTAACTATGAAGTTTACTATGCAGTAGCTCCTCAGGGTTCTACAAACTACAGCCCGGCAGGTGCAGGCCGTCTCGAGTGCGGTGTTATGATCTCTCAGAAGGCTCTTGATGAGCTCGGTGAGGATGGTTTCATCAAGATGCTCAGATTCGTTGACTGGCTCTTCTATTCCAAGGAAGCTTACACTCTCGTTAAGTGGGGTGTTGAAGGTAAGACATATCAGGTAAATGCTGACGGTACAAAGTCTCTCATGCCTGGAATGTGCTGCTCCGGTCTCGGTTATGCAAACGATGAAGAAGGAACAATGACAGATATCCGTCTCAAGTGGGGTTATGCAGGTGGTAACTTCTGGTATGGCCACACAATGGAAGAGGCTTCTGACCACTTCATTCCACCGGTAGCTGCTTTCGTAGCACACGTAAGTGAATATCGTGATGCAGTTCCGCTCTCACCTGGACTTGCTCCTACAGAGGATCAGACAGAAGAGATGAACCTCATCGCTACTCCTTTGACAGACAACGTTAATACTTGGACATTGAGCTTCGTTACAGGTAAGGAAGACATCGATGCTAAGTGGGATGAGTATGTAGCTTCTTGTGAGGGACTTAACTACACAGGTCTTGAGGAACTCTACGCAGAGGTTTACGGTAAATAAGAATTAGTACTCTACAACTCAACTTTGGGGGACTCTCTTCGGAGAGTCCTTTTAGTACCATAAAAAGTGTAATTGTTAGAGAGTAATTAACTCCGACAGTTGCACTTTTCTTATAATACGGGGAGTAATTGGCCTG
>CADCQX010000443.1 GCA_902803695.1 Oscillospiraceae bacterium | reverse complement strand
GATCGCTACAGGTGTTGTTCAGCGTAAGGATTCAAGATATGTTTACGTTGATATCGCAAGAGCTGAGGCAGTTCTTCCTAGAGAGCACCAGATCAAGGGTGAGAACTACGAGCACGGCAAGACAATGAAGTTCCTCGTACTTAACGTACAGGAGTACAACGGAAGACCTACTATCACAGTTTCCAGAACTCACGTAGATCTCGTAAGAAAGCTCTTCGAGCTTGAGGTACCTGAGATCAAGAGCGGTGAGGTTATCATCAAGTCTGTATCCCGTGAGCCGGGTTCAAGATCCAAGGTTGCTGTTTATTCAAGAGATGAGAACATCGATGCTAAGGGCGCATGCGTAGGTCAGAGAGGCCAGAGAGTTCAGGAGATCATGAATGAGCTCGGCGGCGAGAAGATCGATATCATCGACTGGAGTGATGACGACGCAGCATTCATCTCCGAGGCATTGCAGCCTGCAGATGTTACAAGCGTAACAACATCATTCGTAACAAAGGAGAACGGTCACGTAGAAAACAGAGCAGACGTTGTTGTTCCTGACAACCAGTACTCACTTGCTATCGGCCGTGCAGGTCAGAACGTAAGACTTGCAGCAAGACTTACAGGCTTCAAGATCGATATCAAGACAGAGTCCGCTGTATCCGAGGCTGACAGCCGCGCAATGATCGACGAGTTCGAGGTCGTTGAAGACCCTAACGAAGAAGCATAAGGGAGTTGAACCTGATGAAGAAAAAACCGCAACGCATGTGTGTAAGCTGCAAGACGAGAGCAGACAAGAAAGATCTCTTACGAGTAGTTCTTCTCCCGAGCGGCGACATCGCCTATGATCCTTCCGGAAGACTTCCGGGAAGAGGCTCTTATCTTTGCAGAAAAGAAGAGTGCATCATGGCGGAGCTTAAAGCACACAGGCTCTCAAAGGGACTTCGACATCAGGTGGATGAAGACGAACTTAAAAAAATCGCTGACACGATACTTAAGGAGTGTCAGGCATCCGAAGAGAAAGAAGAGGAGTAATGAAGATTTCTGAATCTTACACTGAGGAAGACATCTTAAGATTCTTGGGACTCGCAACGAGAGCGTCGAAAGTGGTCTCAGGAAACGATCAGATAATAGACGAGGCAAGGAAAGGCCACATCAAGCTTTTGATCGTTGCAAGGGATATATCCCAGAATACTTTCGACAAGTTCTTGAGTGTTTTGACATCACTCGAAAACGAGATCCCGGCGGCATACAGATTTGCCGACAAAAGAAAATTGGGAAATGCAATTGGCAGACCTGACAGAGCATTGGTCGGAGTAACTGATGAAGGCTTTGCGGGAAAGCTGGAAATAATGCTTGACAGGTTTGAGTACAAGGAGGAACAGAACTGATGGGTCAAGAAAACGAGAACAACAAGCCACAGATCATAATGGGCGGAGTCTCAGGTAATAAAGAGTTAAGAGTAAGAAGAGTACATAAGAAAAACGCTGATACAGGAGATGCAGCTGCTAAGGCTGAACCAAAGGCTGCTGCACCAAAAGCTGCTGCACCTGCGGAAGAAAAGCCAAAGGCAGCCGCTGCTGCTGAAGCAAAGCCGAAGGCTACTAAAACTGCTGCAGCTGAAAAGCCGAAGGCAGCTGAGCCGAAAGCAGAAGCTAAGCCAAAGGCTGCTGCTAAACCTGTAGCAAAGCCTGCTGCTAAGGAAGCACCGGAGCCGGAAGCTAAGCCTAAGGCAGTCGAGAAGCCTGAAGTTAAGGTTGAAGAAAAGCCTAAGGTATCTTCTGCTGTTATCGCTATGCCCGATTCAAAGCCATATACTAAAAAGCCGGTACCCGGTACAACAGTAACCGGAAGATATCAGAGAGATCAGAAAGAGCATAGAGAAGGAAGCACATACCAAAGAGGCGGTAATAACGACAGACGTCAGGGTGGCGGCAACAGACAGGGCGGCTACCAGAATAACCGCGGCGGCGGAAACATGGGCGGCTTCATGAAGGACAAGGACGAGGACGAGAAGCGTCCTATGCCTAGAAAGGCTACAAAGCCGAAGGCTGAAAGTCCTATCGAAGAAGGCAAGAAGAGCAGAGCTAATTTTGCCGAGCGTAATGCTTTCGATAAGAAGAGAACAGAGAACACAGATAATAAGAGAGAGAACGGCAGAAATAACAATCAGAACGACAGACGTTCCATGAACAAGAATGACATGAACAGCTACAAGGGTAGAGGTTCAGATGTTCTTAATGAGGATTACGAGGGTTATTCCTACGGTTCAAAGAAAAAGAAGAAGATGGTTAAGAGTGCTCCTGTACAGGCACCTGTTATCCAGCAGATCACTAATATCCAGCTTCCTCCTTTCATCACAGTAAAAGAGTTTGCTGAGGGTATCGGCAAGAAGAGCGGTGACGTTATCATGGAGCTCATGAAACTCGGCGTTATCGCAACTATCAACCAGGAACTCGATTTCGATACAGCTTGCCTCTTGGCAGACAGCTTCGGTATCACGGCTGAGCCTATTACTGAGGTAACTGAAGAAGAGATCCTTTTCGATGAGGCTGAGGATAAGGAAGAAGATCTCAAGCCACGTCCGCCGGTTGTTGTTGTCATGGGTCACGTTGACCATGGTAAGACATCCCTCTTGGACAGGATCAGATCGGCATCCGTTGTTTCCGGTGAGGCAGGCGGTATCACACAGCATATCGGTGCTTACACAGTAAGACTTAAGGGTCGTCAGATCACATTCCTTGATACTCCTGGTCACGAAGCGTTCACAACGATGCGTGCAAGAGGTGCTCAGGTAACTGATATTGCTATCCTCGTTGTAGCTGCAGACGACGGTGTAATGCCACAGACTATCGAGGCTATAAACCACGCTAAGGCTGCTAATACAGAGATCATCGTAGCTATCAACAAGATCGATAAGCCGGGTGCAAACCCTGATAAGGTTAAGCAGGAACTTTCCAACTACGAACTCATTCCTGAGGAGTGGGGCGGTTCCACCATCATGGTACCTGTATCTGCTAAGCAGGGAACAGGTATTGATGATCTCCTCGAGATGGTACTTCTCACAGCAGACGTACTCGAGCTCAAGGCAGATCCTAAGCGTCAGGCAAAGGGTACTGTTATCGAGGCTAAGCTCGATAAGGCAAGAGGACCTGTTGCAACAGTACTCGTACAGCGCGGTACTTTGAAGTCCGGTGATACGGTCGTATGCGGACCTATGATCGGTAACGTCCGTGCTATGTACGATGATAAGGGTTCCGATATCAAGAAGGCAGGTCCTTCCATTCCGGTTGAGATCTTAGGTCTTCCTGAGGTACCTGAAGCAGGTGAGACACTTTACGCTGTTACAGACGATAAGATCGCAAGACAGCTCGTTGAGAAGAGAAAGATCAAGCTCCGTGAGCAGCAACTCCATAAGTCTTCCAAGATGAGCCTTGATACACTCGCAGCTTCTCTTGCTGCAGGTGACGTTAAGGATCTTAACCTCATCGTTAAGGCAGACGTTCAGGGTTCCGTTGAGGCTGTCATCCAGTCCCTCGAGAAACTCAGCAACGACGAAGTACGTGTTAAGGTTATCCACGGCGGTGTCGGTGCGATCAACGAGTCCGACGTTGTTCTTGCTGATGTATCCAATGCGATCATCATCGGATTTAACGTTCGTCCTAATGCGATCATCACCGAGAAGGCTAAGGAAGCAGGCGTAGACATCAGACTCTATAGCGTCATCTATAACGCTATCGAAGACGTTGAGAAGGCTATGAAGGGTATGCTCGCTCCTACATTCGAGGAAGTTGTCCTTGGTCATGTCGAGATCAGAGAACTCTTCAAGGTATCGGGTGTCGGTACTATCGGAGGATGTTATGTTCTTGACGGTCTCATCAAGAGAAACTGCGAGGTTCGTGTCGTAAGAGACGATATCGTAGTCTACACAGGAAAACTTGCATCACTCCAGAGAATGAAGGATGCAGTTAAGGAAGTTAAGGAAGGTTACGAGTGCGGTCTTTCTATCGAGAAGTATAACGATATCAAGATCGGCGATATCATCGAAGCATTTGAGATGCAGGAAGTAGCCAGATAAAAAAGACTAACTGTTGAGGCCGGGACATAGGGTAACTCTATATCTCGGCTTCGCATTTATGAGGTAAATAATTATGAGAAGAAACAGAGCTCAGATCGTCGGAGACGAGATGCAGAAAGTTTTGTCTAACATCATCCAGAATGATGTTAAAGATCCGCGTATCCCTCTGCTTACTTCCATCGTGGAAGTCAGGATGTCATCCGACCTTACACATGCGACTTGCTATGTGTCTGTTTTCGGAGATGACAGGGCAAAGAATGAGGCGTTAAGTGCGATCGTTCATGCGAGCGGATTTATCAGAAGAGAGATGTGTAAGTACATTAATCTTCGTGTTGCTCCTGAACTTCATTTCGTACTGGATAATACGATCGAAGAAGCGGCAAAGTTGTACGAACTCATCGATAAGACTATCGATGATGACGAGAAAAGACATAAGGAAGATTGATCATGTATTCCGAAAAGATCAGCATCGCTAAGAAGTTTATCGAAGAACTTGATTCGCACGGCCAAAAGGTCCTTATCTTCGTTCACAGAAGTATCGACGGAGACTGCATAGGATCGGCATGCGGATTAAGTGAAGTACTGAGAAATCTCGGATACGGATCCAAAGTCTGTATCTGTGAAGATATTCCGACTTATATGGACTATCTTGATTTCAGCGACTACATCGTAAGAGTTGATAAAGAAGATATCGAGGCTCCGACTCTGGCTATTGCCACAGACTGTGCGGCAGGTTCCAGAATGGGCGATGCAGGTGACATTTTCGAGAAATGTGAGAATAAGCTTATAGTCGATCATCATGCTACCGTGACTAATGACGGTGACAACAGATGGGTGGTTCCGGGTGCTTCTTCGGCATCGGAACTGATGTTCTATCTCTGCACAGCGATGTGTAAGCTAAAGAACGCAGACTATAAGAAGGCTATTACGAAGAAAGCGGCGATGTTTTTCTTAACGGGGATCATCACCGATACGGGAAGATTCTCGTACTCCAACACCAATCCTGAGACACTTGAAGTGTCAGCTGAATTGATGAGACTCGGAGGCGAGATCGCTCCTGTTATGTATAACTGTTACGACAGGAAAAAGCAGTGCGAACTTAAGATCTCCAGTCTTGCATGTTCGATGGCGAGATTCGATCTTGACGGAAGGATCGCAACGACGGTCGTAACGGGCGAACTGTTTGATAAGTGCGGTGCGGGAAGAGATGATATTGCTGAGGTCGTCTCCAGATTAAGAGACGTTGAAGGCGTTGACGTATCCATTGTCTTAAGAGAAGCGGAAGACGGCAAGATAAGAGTCAATATCAGATCCAACGAAGGATTTGATGCGGCTGCTTTTGCTGCGTCTTATGACGGCGGCGGACATGTGAGAGCCGCAGGCTGCACTGTCGAGGGCAGAGACATAAACGAGTTGAGGGAAGAGATGGTCAATAAGGCCATTGAACTTTTGAATGGTTGATAATGATTTCGAGGGCAAGAACATACTGATACTTCTCGATAAGGATTCGGGAATGACTTCATTTGCCTGTGATTCGAAGATTAAAAAACTTCTGCATACAAAGAAGGTCGGTCATCTGGGAACACTGGATCCGTTTGCAACGGGTCTTCTTCCTTTGTGTGTCGGAAAAGGTCTGAGGTACATAAGATTTGCGGATGACTATGATAAGACCTATGAGTGTGTGTGCGTTTTCGGAAAGACGACGGATACGCTCGATATCGAAGGTGAAGTAACGGGCGGAAGGATGCCTTCTCCGGACGAACTTAAGGCGCTTATCGAGAGTGATTTTAAGATCGTGCGCGATGCTTTCGAGAAGATGACGAAGATAACTTCACAGGTGCCGCCTAAGTATTCCGCGAAGAAGATCAACGGAAAGAAAGCATACGAACTTGCCAGGGAAGGAAAAGAAGTCGAACTTAAACCTCATCCGGTCAAGATCTATTCGATCGATATAAGATCCATAGATGTAACAGGTGAGACTTTCGAAGTGGACTTCGTTATTTCATGCAGCAAGGGAACATACATAAGGACTATCTGTGATGATGTAGGAAGAGAAGTGGGATTCGGCGCATATGCAAAGAGCCTTCGAAGAACGAAGTGCGGTCCGTTCGACATCAAGGATGCATATAGAGTTGATGCAATAGAGAAGATGTTCAACGAGGAGGATCTTTCTTTTACGAGAGATGCATCGATGATAGTTGATGATATGCCTGAACTTATGTTAAACGAGGTTCAGACATCCATGGTCAAGTGCGGCAAGAAACTGGACGTAAGACCATTTAAGGAGATCACATCAAAGAACGCTTCTGATACTTTTTACAAAGCCACATTTAACGGTGAAGTGATCGCTATTATGTATGTAGCCGAAGAAGACGGACGTGAAAGACTCAGGATAGAGAGGATGCTCGCATGACGGTAAGAACAGAGACAGTAAAGTTTTCTGATGTGGCTGAGACAAACGGCCGCGTTATCGCGCTGGGCTTTTTTGACGGCGTGCATCTCGGTCATCGGGAGATAATCAGAAAGACTGTTGAGACTGCAGAAGAAAAGGGGCTTACCGCATCTGTCCTTACGTTTAAGAATTTTAAGCTCAAGGATCCGACGGAACTCAGAAGTTATGAAGAGAAACTTCAGATATTTAAGGGGCTCGGTGTTCATCAGGTAATAAGCCTGGACTTCGATATGATCAAGGATATGGAAGCGGAAGTTTTCGTTGATGAAGTCCTCTATAAGGAACTTAACGCCAAGGTCCTTGTTTCCGGAACGGATTATACTTTCGGTAAAAATGCTGTGGGAAATGCAGAACTTTTGAAGTCATTATCACTTCAAAGAGGGATCGGGACGATGATAGTTCCGGATGTCTTTTTCGAGAATGAAAAGTGTTCATCTACACTTATAAGAAATCTTCTTTCTGAAGGTAAGATCGATAAGGCGAATATCCTTCTCGGAGGCGAGAGTTTTTCTTATGAAGGAACCGTAGTAAGAGGCAAGATGCTCGGAAGTACACTGGGATTTCCGACAGCCAATCTTCCCATACCGACCGACAGGTTCAAGCCGAAGTTCGGTGTGTATATAACCATTACGACTCTTGACGGAGTCAAATACAGATCTATATCAAATCTCGGACTAAG
>CADCQX010000442.1 GCA_902803695.1 Oscillospiraceae bacterium | reverse complement strand
TCTTCTTCGTGGATGTAGGCCATCGCGCGATCCATATCGTCAACGGACATAGGCTTTCCTGTTTGAATATGATCTACATAAAATTTCAGGCGGCCGGTATAATCGTTTGGTCCCATGACCACCGGGTATCTTACGAAAACGCACCGTGACGGATCAAGATAATAAAGAGCTGCGCGTTCTGCCTGTCTTTTTCCTTCAGCGTAATCTTCGTCTCTATCTTTCCAGACAAGCTCTTCGTTTTCCGGGATGAACTCATCTTCCTTTATATTTTCATGATCCTTTGAGTATACGGCGCAGGAAGACATTTGAATATATTTATTGCAATTAACGTTTTCCAGCAGATTCTTTACATCATTGGAGCAGTACGCGATCTTGTCAATGATCACGTCATAATGCTTTCCACTTAACTCCCGATCCACGCTTTCGTAATCAAGACGGTTCATTATTATCTGTCTTGTGTGATCGCGAAAGGGATTATCAGCGTTTCCTCTTGTGGCGATCGTCACATCATGACCGTCCGCAAGCAATTGTCGTACCATGGGAATTCCGAAAAATCTCGTACCCCCGACTACCAATATTTTCATATTTCCTCCGATCGTGAAGTTGTGCCGAAAATATTATAGCCTATTGGTACATCCTATATCTAGGTTTGACATCATTATTTTTTCACGTGAAACATTTCCGGCGAAATTTTATTTCGACGTTCGACATACAATCTTTTGAAAAAATCATAAAATCCAATCCCAAATCTTGTATCAACCCTCAAAATGTTTCACGTGAAACACGCAAAGAGTACCCACAATATCTAGGCAATAATATAAAAAGCAAAATAAAAACTCAAAAAAATACAACACACAGATTACTCTTGTGCTATAATGCAAAAACTGACGCAAAAAAGAAGTAGAAAAGATAGACAGAAGGAGACGAAGAAAACATGGCAGAGATAATAGCTATCGCAAACCAGAAGGGCGGAGTCGGAAAGACCACCACCGCGATCAATCTCTCGGCCTGCATGGCAAGCAAAGGGAAGAAGGTTCTGGTGATCGATGTCGATCCTCAGGGGAACACTACAAGCGGATTCGGGCTCAACAAAAACGAACTCGAGCACAGCGTCTACGAGTTGATGCTGGGCGAGGATTCTGCAAAGCAGTGTCTCGCATCAGTAAAGGATATCGAGAACCTGAAGCTGATTCCGGCAAATGTTGATCTGGCCGGAGCCGAGATAGATCTGGTTGACGAAACGAATAAGAACTTTATTCTCAGAGATGCAGTCGATTACATCAAGGATGACTTTGACTATATAATTATCGATTGTCCCCCTTCACTTTCAATGCTTACGATAAATGCACTGACAACTGCTGACTCCGTGCTGATACCTATCCAGTGCGAGTATTATGCTCTGGAGGGAATAGCTCAGCTGGAAAACACTATCAACCTGATACACGACAGGCTGAACAACAGGCTTCACATCAAAGGGGTTGTCTTCACAATGTACGACGGAAGGACGAACCTTTCAAATGACGTAGTTGATACAGTGAAGCAGAATCTGAAGGCAAAGGTATACGAGACCATAATCCCGAGAAATGTAAGGCTGGCTGAGGCACCGTCCCACGGACTTCCGATTAATCTCTATGATCCAAAGAGCGCGGGAGCGGAAAATTATATGAAGCTGGCCGACGAGGTTCTGGAGGAAAAATAATGACAACACCTAAAAAACACGGACTTGGCAGGGGACTCGATGCCCTGATACAGCCCACAAAGCAGGAGTCGGAGGCGGCTCTTCCCGAAGAGATCAAAAACAGCATGGTAGAGCTTGACATAGCTCGTGTTGAGCCCGACCGAAACCAGCCAAGGAAGACCTTTGACGAGGACGAGCTTGAAGAACTGGCCGAATCCATAAAAGAGAAAGGAATACTGATACCTCTTCTTGTCCGACCGCAGGAGGATTACTATCAGATAATCGCCGGCGAGCGGCGCTGGCGGGCGGCGAGAAAAGCAGGACTTAAAAAGGTTCCGGTCATCATAAGGGATGACATGACAGATCAGGAGGTCGTCGAGGTTCAGCTCATCGAAAACATTCAGAGAGCTGACCTGAACCCCATCGATGAAGCTCTTGCCTACAAGCGTCTGATCGAGGATTTTGGGCTGAAGCAGGATGAGGTTGCCGACCGTGTTTCAAAGAGCAGGACTACGATCACAAATTCACTCAGACTCCTTAAGCTTGATGAGAGGGTTCAGAAGATGCTGATCGAGGATATAATCTCGACCGGACATGCCAGGAC
>CADCQX010000441.1 GCA_902803695.1 Oscillospiraceae bacterium | reverse complement strand
CCTCCGCTTAGCCGTGAATTGTTCAGGAAAATGGTTGAAAAGAACGGCGCGGATCATATGCTGTTTGCCAGCGACAGCCCGTGGGGCGATCAGAAGGAAACTTTTGATCTGGTGGATGAATGCCTGGACGTATCCGGGAAGGAAGCCGTTTATTACGGCAATGCACTTCGTCTGCTTGAACTTCCGGAATTACACTGTTGAGATACACATAACCTGCAGACAATCAATCTGCAGTTTTTTTGTTGTCGCAATTATTAAATCGTCCCATTAATAAAGCAAACTGGTTGATATAATGAACATATATTCTAAAAGTAATTCAAGTCACTATCAGACTTGAATAGAAAGGATGTTCATATGACCAAAGATTTACCCCAAAACTTGAATGAAGGAAAACTTGTTAAGTCGGATTAAGACAATTAAGTAGCTTGCGAATAATGATATAATTGTAAGGCTTAATATGCAGATTGCAGACAAAAATGGATAATCAAAGTTGTTATGTTTGAAGATGTCTTACAAGAGTTGAGATCAATGCCAAAGCAGATTGATGATCTGAATGAGTGGCTGTTTGTTACGATTAATACAATGAAAGCAATCATAGATAATTCTAGTAGAGAAGACGTTCATATAGTTATGAAAGCCGCTGAGTGTTCGACAACTGCGGAGTTGCAAAGAATGTATGATATGATACAGGGAAAATACGGACGGGAAGGTTTTTCATACAGAAACAATCCGTCATATTATTATCTGAGTTCATTGGTTGCAAGATACCCGGACGTGAAATTGACTGAAGAAGACAAGCAAAGCATTCTGAATTTTTTCGAGATATCAAAATTTTTTCTGTACAAAATATAAGCATTTAGGGTAATGAAAATGAATAACGAAGAAATGTTTAAAGAGTTTGAATTTAATGAGAAGCCGGATGTAGTCTTAACGAGCGTAAAGGGTATAAAACTTCCGGATGATTACCTTGTTTTTATGCAGGAACATAATGGAGGAGAAGGTCCTCTTGGTGAATATAATTACGGATGCTTCTACAGATTTGAAGAACTGGAAGAGGTAAATGACGATTATGAAGTCCAGGCAAATTGGCCGGGCTATGTTGTTATTGGATCAGATATGAGCGGACAACTCTGGGCATATAATCCCGATAAGAAAATATACTGTCAGATCGACAGTGAGAATATAGGTGATGATGCGTATTACACTCAGTCTGAATCCTTTGAAGAGTTCCTGCAAAAGATGGATGAGGAACTGGCATAGTATGGACGAATTGATGATCGAAAGAGCAAAACTGTATCTTAAGAATATTTTCAAGGATAATTCTGACGGGCACGACTTGGAGCATTCGTTAAGGGTATATCATAATGCTCTTAAGATCGCTGAGGATCATCCTGAATGTGACCGGATGATAGTTTCTTTGGCAGCCTTACTGCATGATGTTGATGATCACAAACTATTTGATACAACAGACAACAGAAATGCACGATACTTTCTTGAGAACAATCATGTTGATGGCGAAGATATCGAGAAGATATGTAAGATCATTAACGGTGTGTCATTCAGCAAAAACAAAGGGAATCATCCGGAAACAATAGAAGGAAAGATCGTTCAGGATGCAGACAGATTGGATGCGATGGGTGCGATCGGTATCGCGAGAACCTTTGCGTACGGAGGAAAGAACGGACGATCTTTGGAATCATCACTGCAACATTTTGAAGACAAATTATTACTGTTGAAAGATATGATGAATACAGAAGAAGCCGGAAGAATGGCTGAGGAACGCCATGCCTATATGATGGAATTCTTGAACGAGTATCATAAGGAAGAGATGTAATCATTATCTGTTTTGCTGATGATCGGTAATTTCTTCATACTTCCACACATATAATAAACGCCAGATCAAACAGCCCTGACAAGAGTTACAACATCGTTCCGATACTGGGAAGGAACTAATATTCTCAAATTATGTCTTGACACTACTACGTATACGAAGTATATTATTGCTACGCATACGTAGTAAGTTAGGAGATAGATAAATGAATAAACT
>CADCQX010000440.1 GCA_902803695.1 Oscillospiraceae bacterium | reverse complement strand
GCCAGATCTTCTGTACCTCTGGACAATGTCTCACCATTACCAACAATAGTTACGACAAGAAAGATACCCAAGGCGATCATGAGACCTAATGCGAAGTATCTGAAGAAATTCTGCTTTAGATCCCTGAACACTCTTTTCCTAAGAACACGTTGCATATCAGAGGTCCTCCAATTCTGCTGCCGGGATCTTGGATTCGTTAAGATAATCCTTTGAGATCTCACCATCTTTAAGATAAATGACATGATCCACCATATTCTTGATGGAATTGTTATGGGTTACAATGATCATCGTTGTTCCATACTGCTTATTGATCTTTTCCATAAGGATAAGTATGTCTCGCGATGTTTTGGAATCGAGCGCTCCTGTAGGTTCATCGCAAAGAAGCAACTTCGGATTCTTAATAAGAGCTCTCGCGATCGCACATCTCTGCTGCTGTCCTCCGGAAAGCTGGGACGGAAACTTATCTCTATGTTCATATAATCCCAGAACATTAAGCAGTTCATCCATTTTAAGCGCATCTTTTGTCAGGTATTCACATACCTGGATATTCTCTCTTACAGTAAGGTTCGGGATCAGATTATAAAACTGGAAGATGAATCCAAGATTATCTCTCCTGTAATCAGAGAGTTTATCTCCCTTTAAACCTACGATCTCATTACCGTCTATTTTTATCGAACCTGCCTCAACTTCATCAAGGCCCCCGATACAATTGAGAAGTGTTGATTTACCCGAGCCGGATGTTCCTTGTATTACACACATCTCCCCCTTTTTTATCCCGACAGTTACGCCCTTAAGAACCTGTACGTAACTACCGCCTTCTCCATAGCTTTTCTTAATATCAGATACTTCAACAAACATTTATGTTCCTCCATTCATATGTATATCTGTTCACATAACACCGTTATCTTGCACGCCAATTTAAAGTCCGATTTTATCGGACTTTAAAAAATTATAAATTATTGCATTTTGCTACTTTGTCTTAATTACTGATAACCAACCGCCAATGATGTATGCCATCATATTCTTGATTTGAGCCTCCGCTTCCTCAAGCTCATTACAATGTGTAACCACATGAATAAAGATATCTATCTGATCATGTGTCATCCAATGAACGATGAAACGGTCCTCTCTAGTTATTTCTTTCTCTGATTTGTACCCTTTCATAACAGCAAATATCTTTAAATAATGTTTCTCTGTCATTGCCACGATATTATCAGGAAGATTCTCATAACTTGACCCTTGAGCCTTAGTCAGAAGAAGTTCAAATATCTCTTTATTCTTAAAAAGAAATCTAACCACATTTCTGGCAAGTTCCATATCATCAGCAAATCCTTCTATAGATGCAACCTCAGATATTGATATCTCACCTCTTGACAGACTTTTAGAAACTTCAAGTTCTTCAACAAAATGGTTTTCCAGAATATTTATGAGATTATGTAATGGTTCTTCAACAAGAGTGCCGAAAAGCGCATCCTTATCCTTGAAGAAAAAATAAAGGGCTCCGGTAGTTACTCCGGCTTCTTTACAGATATTTCTCAAAGATGCCTTCATATATCCATTCTCAGAGAATTCTTTCAAAGCACATCTGAGAAGTCTTGCCTTTGTCTCTTTATCATTTACCATAAAAACCTCAAATTAGATAACACTGTTATGTACAATGCAGATTATATACATAACAGCGTTATCTTGTCAACGGTTTATTTATTACATTTTCCAACTCTGTGAGACAAGCTGTTGTTCTGTCATATGTTTATAGATACTATCTCTTGCCAGTAGTTCTTTAGGTCTTCCCTCTTCGGCTACGACACCATCTTTAAGAACAACGATATGATCGCTGTTTGCAATAGTACGCATACGATGGGCTATGATAAGCACCGTCTTATCCTTGATAAGTCTCGAGAGTGCCTCCTGAATAACAGTCTCATTCTCAGAGTCGAGAGAAGCCGTAGCTTCATCGAGAAGGATGATCGGAGCATCTTTAAGGAAAGCACGTGCGATGGAGATCCTCTGCCTCTCACCTCCCGAGAGTTCACTACCATTCTCACCGATATACGTATCATATCCCGAAGGCAGTTTATTGATAAACTCTTCGCAATTAGCTAATTTAGTAGCGCGCATGACTTCATCATCAGTCGCTCCTTCTTTTCCGATCCTGATATTTTCCTTAACAGTATTGTTAAACAAAGTAACATCCTGGAAAACAATTGAATAATTACGAAGAAGTGTTTCCGGATCGATCCCGGAGATATCAACACCACCCAAACGTATTTGGCCTTCGTTCACATCCCAGAATCTAGCAGCAAGTCTTGATATTGTTGTCTTTCCTCCACCTGACGGGCCTATAAGCGCTGTAACTTCTCCTTGCTTAGCTGTAAAAGAAATATCCTTCAGTACATCAGTATCATCAGAATATTTAAATCCGACATGATCGAAAACAATGTCATATCCATTATTATTCATGCTGTCCGAACCGGTCTGTACCTCATGTGACAATACTTCATCCAATCTCTCCGTCTGGACGCCGATTGATATAATAGCTGCAAAATTCTGCAAAGTAATCTGCATAGGATCGTAAAGTCTTGATACCAGCATAAGGAACATAAAGAAAGTAAGAATAGATATTGTTCCGTTAGCAAAGAGCCATCCTCCGACAACAGCCGTTGTACCCAAACCTATCTTCAATATGATCGCTGAGGAATTAACATAAACAGCCATCTTAAGTTCTGTGAAAAGAGCCATCTTCTCAACTCTTCTGATCTTGCCTTCTAGCTCGTCCATGTATTTTCCTTCAGCGTTATTTGCTCTGAGATCACGGATGGATTCAAGACATTCTTGTATTCCGTCGCTCATCTCAAGCTTAACTTTGGAATTCTTTCTAATTGCTCTTTTTTCAGCTCCGGCACATGATATTATTATGAAAAACGCAACCGGAATTACCCAAAAACTAGCCAGTACCATTCGCCAATCGAAGAAGAAAAACAAACTTATACCTACAAGTGTTGTTGATATGACTGCTCCAATCAGTTCCGGGATCCAGTGACTTGACGCTGTCTCTATCTGTGCGCAGTCACCCATTATATTCGTTGTAAGATCTGCTATATTTTTCTTGCCGAAGTAAGACAGTGGAAGCTTCCTGAGTTTCTCAGCAATAGTTGTCCTTCTGACTCCACTCTCGCGATAAGTAGCAAGAAATGTTGCTCCATACTGAACATAATTTGTCAGGGCGATCAATGCCAAAATTACTATGCTAGATACAATATAGATCCATATCCTGTCTTTATTAAGATTGTCATTCAACAGATCATTAATAAGCATGTAGAGAACACTTGCAGGCATCATAAGTGCAATGTTAGTGATTGTTACGCTGAAGCAGGCCTTTACCATATCAACCGCACCCTTATGTGACAATGCGTATTTATGTCTTAAAAACTCTATCATCTTATGCACCAACCTTCCATTCAACTGATCTCATATATTCTTCGAACATCTGCTTATATAGTCCGTTCTTATCCATAAGTTCCTCATGACGGCCTGACTCGACGAGTTTTCCATCATCCATTACATAAATCCTGTCAGCATTCATTACAGTACTTAATCTATGTGCGATCATGATCATAGTTTTTCCTGCTGAAAGATCAGCAAAGGCCTTTTGGACCTTAGTCTCATTATCGGGATCAGCAAAGGCCGTAGCTTCATCAAGTATAAGTATCGGAGCATCTTTAAGAACGGCTCTAGCTATGGTTATTCTTTGTTGTTCACCACCCGATAGATATGTACCCTTTTCACCGATGACTGTATGGATACCGTT
>CADCQX010000439.1 GCA_902803695.1 Oscillospiraceae bacterium | reverse complement strand
TGCCCCTCCTTGCTCTCACCCGTGTAGTGCACCTCCAACTCGTCCACCTCATGCGCGAGCAGGAACTCCTCCGTAAAAACATTCAGTCCGAACTTGATATACTCGATATTATTCAAGTGATGTGACATATCGATGTGCGTCGATCTGATGATCTGCTCGTAAACCTCAGCATACTCCTCATCCGGCACCCCGAATTTCTCAAAATCCTCTTCGAAAACACGCTCCGGAAATCCATCCTGCGGATAAGGGACCTTCGATATCGGCACCGGTCTGTGCTTCTGCATATCAAGCACACACGCCTCCTGATTCGCGACCAGCAGCGTCTTTCCCTCTTTGTCCTCGAATATCGAATTAACGTTAGTCCTCATCCCCGAGTTCCCGACCGTAAACGTAGATGCCTCGATCACATCTCTCCATTCCGGCCTCTCGAAAAACCTCAACCGCGTCTTCGTAAACACCCAGAAGTACCCGAGCTCCCTGTAGTAAATGCCATCGCAGTTCATCATATTAAAACACTCGGTAACATTATCCTGGATCATCAGAACAGCCTGAGCAATTCCCAGCTTCAGCCCCGAATCAATGTAAGCGGAACTTATCTCTCGTTCCTGTGAATATATAAGATCATTCATTTGAAGAATCACTTCCTTTTCAGCTATAAAACAACATCAAAAAGTATAGCATTAAGGCAAGAAATCTTCGATTAAAAAACTTTGAATTGTTGAGCACAATACTCGCGATTGGAATGCTCGTCATAGCAGTTATTGCACTTTGTAAAAAGTCCAATAAATAACCGCCCATAGCCTAAGGAACTTGGGCGGAAATCATCCAATTCTAAGGTCAACCGTCTATCGGTAATACCTCGTTATATCTTGATTATAATACCTGCTAATTTCGCAGTCAACGAAGAGGATTCGTCTACTGAGCTGAGATTAGAAACAGTTTATCAATTAACTTTTTGATGAACGGTATCTTCAATATCAGGAAGAGGATCACTGCGCCCAGAATGTTGAGGATCAGGTCGTCAATATCAACTGAGCCGACGGTAAACAGGAACTGGGTGAATTCGATGAAGACAACAACCAGAGCGACGATAAGTGTAAAGATTGGAAGTCGGCGGGCTGGTCGGAAAAGCATAGGAAGAAAGAATCCCATCGGTGCCAGTGCGGCAATGTTGCCGAAGATGTTGACGATGATGTACTGCCCCGGATATCCGTATTTGAATGGTTCGATAATAGACTTGAACGGAACGAAGTTGGTCCGGTACTTTAAGTAGTTGGCCATGAGTTCGCGGTCGTCCAGTATGAAGAAAAAGTCGCCGCGCATGACGTTGAACGTCAGCTGGAACAGGAAGAACAGATAGAAGACGAATGTGATCCACAGGAATGCCTTGATGATCAGAGGCTCCCGGGCGGGATGAAGCCTTCCGAGAAGCCGCATTGCGTTATAGAAGAATGCCGCGGAAATGAGTGCCGCACATAGCATGTAGATATAGGCCCAGTTGCTGAGACCCCAGATGAAAAATCCCATGAACATCAGTGAGAAGATAAAGGATATTATCATCTTTAGTCGCATTTTAAGTTCTCCCGGTGTTATCTTCCTATCCGTCCTCGAGAAGGCCGGACCAGGATATTATACCACCTTAGGAGAGAAGAAAAATTCTCAGGCCTCCTCAGAAGACTCAGTATTAGAAGTCTCCATAACTGCGCCCTCATATGAGTAGAGTGTGCCTGCGAAGCATAAGCCCATTGCAACACCCATAGCCAGGCCGACTGCCATACCTGCAGGATTCTTCATTGTAACCCAGAACATCGAGCCGAAGCAAAGTGTCATGGCAAGACCCATCAGCCAGCTGAACTGACCGGACTTGGATGTGAGCTTAGGAAGTTCAACTCCCTTGAAGATCGCCTTGCCTTCTTTCTGACCACGTGCTTCGCTTGCAACGAGGAAAGCCACCTGCTGATCCATCTTCTCGATCAGATCACCATTGAGCTCGGATGCGTAATAGCAATCGTTACATGTGAATGTGGAACCGTCGCGTGAGATAGCGTAGAGAGCCAATACTTCGCCCTTGTGCTTGTAGGTATAAACGATGCCTTTGTTCTCGATGATGTCTGCCAGATGCTGCGCGTCGAAGTCGAACTTGCAGGAAGCCTTAAATCCTTCATTAAGGACTCTTGCCTTGCTTACCTTAGAGATGTCATAACCCTGAATGTTCAGTTCCTCTGCCTTAAACTCTTTGTTGATGATAAAAGTATTCTCATTCATAACTTTAAACCCCCGTAAGATTTTATGGTTTCATCTTACAGGGGTTTTGTAAATCAAACGCTAATGAATGTTTAAGACATATTAAAGATTCCCGTCTTACTTCTCATATAC
>CADCQX010000438.1 GCA_902803695.1 Oscillospiraceae bacterium | reverse complement strand
TTTGCAAAGTGCGAGAAGTAGTTCATCATGTCATCTATATCAGGATTGATCAGGCGGAAGACTACTTCATTGCGGACAACATAATCATCGTCGCTCGCGTGCGATATCTTCTTTTCCGATCTCTCAGCGGTAATGATGTTCTTCATATTGACTTTATCGCCGCTTCCAAGGACTCTGAACTTATCATCCTTATCCGAATACTCGATCTTTGAAGGAAGCATCAGGACCTTTCTTCTGTGACCCGATCTGGTCCTTACGGAGATATCCAAAGTTGCTCCCTCTTTGATAGCTTTAACTACCGTCATGAAATTCTTGATATATGCTTCCTTCTCGTACGGATCACCGTCCTGAAATTTGTCATATATCTCATATTCCTTCCGGGTGTAGAGCGGTTCGACATCTTCCAGACCTTCCAATTCTTCTCCGAACAATTTGAATCTCGGATCCAGAGATATAGCCTTAAGCCATCTCTTCTGAAGAGTGGTCAATGGCATGGAAGGATATTTCTTAAGCACAGTGGAACCGTCAGCTCTTAAGAGCTTATTTGATTTGCTCGCCAGAAAATCCTTTATCTCTTCTTCTTTGAAAACACTGCTGCAGGCAATGATCATATCCGTGACATCCTGGGATGTCACCTTACGGAGCTCGGCCAGATACAGGAGATATCCGCTTATACCGAAAAGCATATTGGAATACTCATTAAACAGTTCCATCGTTGCCTCCGTACATCTCGTTCATTGCTTTTAGATCATCTTTAAACTTCTTCAGTGCTTCTTTATTGGACAGTTCGATCTTAGTGATCCATCCCGAGAAAGTCCTGATCCACGGAGTGATCTCGAAAGTATCGGTAACATCAGCTTCGAATCTGACGTAACCTTCTGAAAGCTTGGTGATCTTTCCGAATCGCTTTTCTCTGTTAAGTCTCAAAAGGACATAATCCTCGGCAGGTTCGAACTGAAGTTCAAACATTACATGCTCGAGTTTCTCGCCATAAGTAAAGATCCAGACGTGCTCTCTCATCTTTTCCAGTTCGTCATATCTGGCATCGTACTCGTCGTACTTTTCACCGAATTCGAATTCCCTTATCTCATCGATCCTGATGCTATTAAAACTGTTCGTCACGAGATCATAGCACGCCAATCTATCTCTTCCCGCATGAGTTCCGGATAAGACTTTCAACGGAACTATCTTGTTAGTCTTTCCTTCATCGAAAAGGATCGGAACGAGTGTGAGTCTTTTCGAGATGGCCTCGAAAATGTTAACAAGAATGCCGTCATTAAAGGCAAGCGCCGTAAAGTGATGCTTGAACTGGAAGAATGATTTGACGTATTGTCTCTTATACTCAATGGAAAAACCAACTGTTCCGCAAGGAGCGATCTCAGTGAAGAATCGGAGCAGCTCCGGCCCCGGTATCTTAGTACGAGGCGCCATGGTGTAGAGATTTACACCGTTTTCTTCTCTTTTTACAAGGAGACCGTCTTCAACATATTTCTCAATCTTCTTGAAGAAACGTTCTTTATCGATAACGTAATCGGGATCGAACTCTTTTGCATAACCGCTTGAGATCTTGTAGACCTCTTGTGCAGTCTTTTCCTCATTATGAAGGATATCCAGGATATAGAAATGAACGTTGAAATCAAACTCATCGATCTTCTTCATCCTCCAGAGCTGCATAAGGTGGCTCTTCGGAAGATCGCGGCTGTCAATGGTCTTGTAGACATATTCACCGTTCTCGTCGGCAGCAAATTTGACCTGCTCGCCCATATACGAATCGACCGTATTAACTACAGAACCTTGAAGGAAAGCAGACGAATTAAATCCGCGCGAATGATACTTGCGCGAAACTTCACGAATGACATTGATGTCGTCAATCATGTTCCGATCGATCATAACTCTTTCCCCCAACTTTAGTTCATATGATATCAGATATCAGACTTTTTTGTCACCTGTAAATTTTCTAAAGTAAAAACACCTGTCTGCGGGGGTGCAAATAGGTGCTTTTATAGGGTTATGAAGTGTTATGAAAAAGAGAGTGTCTTAAGCAATCAGGTTGCAAGCGAAGTCTTCACGCCTGAACCTCAGGTTTCCGAATTTCTGTTTAACAGAATTGTAGGAGATCTCATCGATATCTTCATAGAACTCTTCGTCATCACTGAAGAGCATGATCACTTTAAGTTCATTCAGCTCATCAGAAGTTAACTCATAAAAAGTTCTGGCGTCATTCATTTCATATATCTCCCTTCTGTCCGATTTTCTCTTCCTGTGAGTATATGATATAACTGACGCCAAATATTAACTATCGATTCTGCTTACACTAATCTAACAATTTTGTAAGGTTAGTCCTCGTCGAAGTTGATCCTCTCTGCTTCAACAACCAGTGGCCTGTTCATGATACGGTCGTTTATGTTGAGAATATATTCGCCCAAAAAGCCTATGAAGAACATCTGGACGGAACCCAAAACGAACATACCGATAACGACCGGAGCCATACCTGCAGGGAATGAATCCCACCAGCAGAGCTTAAGGATAAAGTATACGAGAGCTACGAGCAAACTGCAAAGAGAGAAGATCGCACCGCCTATTGTCGCGATACGAAGACCGATCTTCGTGTATGAAGTTATGGAAAGCATAGCTGCATCATAAAGTCTGTAGAAGTTGTTGCTGGTCTTTCCTGCTCTTCTCTGAGGCTGCTCATAAGGGATCTCTTTTCTCTCAAAACCGAGTTCCGCAACGATTCCTCTAAGGAATGGCTTAGGATCCTTAAGATCACGGAGCACCTTGATAAAGCTCTTGTCGTAAAGACCTGAACCTGTGAAGTGCTCGATCTGCTCGACATCGGAGAACTTCTTTATGATCTTATAATAAAGACTCCTTAATAAGTACATTATCTTGCTTTCCTTACTGGAAGTCTTGATACCGATAACGATCTTATAACCGTTCTCCCATTCCTTAACATACTTAGGGATAAGTTCGATAGGGTCCTGGAAATCGCAGACCATGGAGATAGTACAGTCACCTGTGGTCTGGAGCATTCCGTAGTACGGGGAATTGAACTGACCGAAGTTCTTGGCGTTGAAGATAGCCTTGATCCTCTTGTCCTTTTCACAAAGGGCACGAAGCTTAGGTCTTGTAAGATCCTTTGAATCGTTATCGATGAATACGATCTCGTAATCATAGTTAGGGAGATCTTTTGCGAACATCTCCGTAAGTGCCTGAGCCATAGGCTCGACGTTAAGTTCTTCGTTGTAACAAGGTATCAATATCGATATCTTCTTCATGAGTTTTTCCTCGCTTTATACCAATTAATCGTTCTTTCAATTCCTTCTTTAAAAGTATACTCCGGTTTAAAACCTGTATCCCCCGTAAGTTCGGCAATATCTGCGCAAAGATACATGACCTGACCCGGATAGTAATCCACCTCACCGAATCCGATCTCCAGATTCGGATCGATGGCATCTCTTATATCTCTTATGTAATCTGCAAGCGGTCTTACTTCGCCTGAACCAACCGGATAGACTTTACCGTCAACACCCTTTGTAGCTGCGAGATAGAAAGCGTTAGCCGCATCATCGCAGTAGAGGTAATCCCACATCTGTTCACCCTTGGTGCAGGATGCACGGTTGCCGTCGATGAAGTTACTGACCATGCTCATTACCATCGTATGAGCGCCGTCAAATGCGCCATAAGTACTTAAGATCCTGACCCAGATGTGCTTCATGCCGAGGCTTTGAGCCTTGACTCTGGTCATCTTGCCTGCTGCATATTTGGCGATACCGTATCCGTTCTCAGGATCACACGGAGTTCTGCCGCTAAGCTTCGTTCCGTCAGGAACGCGGCCGTATTCAGCCTGGGAGCCTGCACCGAGGAATGCTTCGCAGCCGAGTTCGTGAGCTGCATCGACTGCTTTCAATGCTGCGGCGATGTTTTCTTTCTGAAGCTCCATATCGTTTCTGGCTGCACCTGATGTTCCGCCCCAAGCGAAGTGGAAAAAGAGCTCAGCGTTTTCGATACCGAGAGGCTTAAGGACTGAAGGGAGCATTCCGATGTCTTCGAGCGGAAGCTCGACTACCGTTATCCTCTCATCTTCAGGGATATTGTCTGCTCTCTTGCTGTCAGGGCGGATCACCGCGACGACCTCATATCCTTCAGACAGAAGTTTTCTTATGAGGGCTAAGCCCAGCATGCCTGTACAACCTGTAATTACGGCTCTTTTCATGAGGTCTCCTTATTTGTTAGGAACGGATTCCTTGATAGCGTCAAATTCTTCTCTCTCGAGGAACGGGAACATATCGTCGATCGGCGGCGATACGATCTTGCCGTCAGGGAGTACCTTGGACGAGAGTTTTGGTGAGAATGTCTGCTTGTCGGAAAGGACGACTTCGCAGAGTACAGGATCGTTTCCGCTTATAGCTTCGAGTGTTTTCGAGGTGACCTCGGAAGAATCGGAGATGCGGACATATCTGATACCGTATGCGGCAGAGAGCTTCTCGAGATCAGGGAAGCTTAAGCCGTTACCGTCACAAACACCTACGAGCGGCGGTGTGAAGAGGTTTGTCTGTGTCTGTCTGATGGAATGATAACCGTTGTTGTTCATGATGAAGATCTTGAGGTTCAGCTTGTTATAGACAACAGTCTGAAGCTCCTGGATGTTCATCTGGAACGAACCGTCACCGTCAACGCAGATGACTCTCTTACCTTCTTCTGCAACACATGCACCGAGAGCTGCAGGGAAACCGTAACCCATTGCTGCGCAACCGGAGTTAGTGAAAAGTCTCTGATCATTCTTTACGTGGAAGCCCTGGAAAGTAACAACGCATGCGGAACCGTTACCGCAGATAACCTTGTCGCCTTCAGAAAGGGCGTTACTGAACTTGTCGATAAAGACATAAGGATTAACAGGGCTCTTAACGTCATCGTAAGAAGGAAGACATGCAGGATACTTAGCATCGATGTCTCTTCCCCACTTAACCCATGCTTCGTGGATAGGATTAGCTTCGTAAGAAGAAGCATTGATGGACTTAAGTACGTCTGTAAGATCAGCGTTGACCTTCATATCAACGTTGACCGTCGGCTTACGAAGCTCAGCTTCGTCGATATCGACTACGATCTTGTAAGCTTCCTTAGCCCACTCCTTGTAGTTGTAGCTGATCATACGGATGTTCATACGGCATCCGATAACGAAGAGAACGTCTGCATTCTGAACTACGAAGTTACCGCCACGTGTACCTACAGTACCCGGACGTCCGCAGTAGTACGGATTATCGTCTGTCATAAGATCATGAGCGTTCCATGCTGTTACTACAGGGATCTTAAGCTTTGCTGCTGCCTTAAGGAACTCGTCCTTAGCTTCAGCTACATTTATACCCGTACCTGCAAGGATGACAGGACGCTTGGCGTTATAGAGCTTATCAAGGATAGCTTTTGTGGTCTCTTCACTGTAGGATGGATTCTCCTTAGCGCAGAGAGCCTTTTCCTCGTCGCTTCCTTCGAAGTGACGGAGCTGATCCTTATCTACCTTAGCTGCCTGGACATCAAGAGGGATATCAAGCCAAACAGGTCCCTTACGGCCGTTATTAGCGAGGAACCATGCCTTCTCGAGATGATAGAGGATGTCGTTAGGCTCAGTTACCATAACGGCATACTTTGTCATGTTCTGAACTGAATCGATGATCGGGAATTCCTGATCGCCGAGCTGACGGAGAGGAACATCTGTTGACCATAGTGTGGTCTCTCTTTTTACCTGGCCTGAGAGAACGAACATCGGGATACTGTCCAGATAGCCTCCCATTACACCTGTGATGGCATTGGTTCCGCCGGGACCGGAGGTTACGCAGCATACGGCGATCTTACCCGTAAGTCTCGCATAACCTTCAGCAGCGATCGATGAACCCTGCTCGTGGTGATTGTAGATGGATGTTAAGCCTTCCTTGTGGCCAAGTGCATCGTTAAGGTGCATTGCGCCGCCGCCTGTAACTGTAAAGACGTGCTTAACTCCTTTTTCGACAAGAAAATCAGCAATCAAATGTGCTATCTTGATCTCCATTTTACGTTCTCCTTTTATTCAACGACAAAGTCATAGAGGTCCATGGCTCTATCAACATAAATAACATGATCATATTCGTTGATATCATCCTGAACTTCGAATCCGAATCCGAATGATACGCCTGCGAAGTCAACTCCCAGGGCCTTTGCTCCCAAAGCATCATGCTTCGAGTCACCGACCATGAGGACTTCGTCCTTCGTAACACCCAGATCTTTTATGCAAAGCTCGATGATATCCGATTTTTTGAGTTTGCCTTCGTAGTCGGAACCGTAGATGACATCCACCATTTTATCGACTCCAAAGTGCTTCAGAAGCTTCATGGTATAGTCCTGCTTCTTGTATGTGGCTATCGCGGTTCCAATGCCTTTCTCATGAAGTTTTCGAAAAAGATCGAAGATACCTTCATAAGGTTTTGCATGAAGAAGGTTTACATTGCTGTAGCGGTCTCTGAAAGTCGCTGCGGCTTTCTTGAGATCGTCGCCGTGAATATCATATTTGTCTTCGAAAGACCACTCGACCGGAGGACCTATAAATGTCTTTAATATTTCCGGTTCCAGTTCAGGCAAACCGAGTATTTCTGCCGCTTCTCTGATGGACATGAGGATACCTTCCGAGGTATCCATTATCGTTCCGTCGAGATCGAATAAAACTGCCTTATACTTACTCATCCTTTTACCCCTTTGTGTTGTAGTAAGAAGATGTAAGGAAGTTTACCTTAAATCCGGATGAGAGTTTTGAAAGCTCACCGATAACATACTGATTAAGATCAGCTGCTTCCGCAGATGTAAACTGATATTCCATATCCGGGTTGATGTAGTTCGGACGGTCATCTGTTGCATAGCCGTCAAAACCTGCAACGGACACTTCCTCGATTCCGATCTTCTTAAGGACCTTAAGGAGCATCAGGAACGAGTTGTCGATTATCTGTGCATTATAGTCGAGAAGATTCGAATACTTTACCGTATAGTCAAAAGTACAGGTTGAACTCGTAACATTAGATGTGGCCATCACCTTAAATGTATCGGCATTCTTCGCTATGTTTGAAGACAACTGTACGAATCTTTTTTTGTTAGTGATAAAACATATATCCGGCTTGATCGTTGACGGAATAAAGTCTATGGAGATGATGGCCGGATCGTTGTTGATGATAAAATCCTGAACCTTTGATTCCTCTGTCGTAGCACTTGTACCCGGGCCGAGAACAAGGACTTTCTTGCCTTTGATCTCTTCGCTGAGTCTTTGAAGATCAGCGCTGTCGTCAACTTCAATTTCCTGATAATCACTATAGAGTTTCTCGATGACCTTCTCATCATACATGAGTTTCTTCTCGAACGGAATACGCTCAAGGATCGTGTTGACCTGCATAACGGAAAGAGTTCTCTTGTTCATGAGATAACTTACATAGTTCGGATGACAGTCATTCGATGCTGCGATAAAGTAGAACATCGAATAACCCCAAGGAGTTTCCTTCTGAAAATTGATGATCTGTGAATCGCATGCTTCAAGGATCTGATTAACGTTATAGTTCTTTCCTCTCCTGTCATTAAGATACATAGCAAGAAGTTCCAAAGGACAGTTACCTGCGCTCTTTCCCATTCCGTAGATAGTACCGTCAACAAGAAGGTTTCTCTCTGTCTTAAGACATGTCAAAAGCTCGATGCAGTTCGCATAACCGAGCTGGAAATTATTGTGTGCGTGATATCCGAGACAGATCTCAGGATCAAGATTGTCATTCAGGATATTTGCATAATGAAGAAGCGTGTCGCTGTGGCAAAGTCCGTAGGTATCAACCATGGAAACTGCGAACGGCTTTACTTCGTTTGCAAGTCTTATGAGATCCAGAAGCTCATCGTCTTCATAACTTGTAATTGATACGAGCTGAGCAAAGACCGTATATCCCAGATCCTTGATCTGCTTAACGTAAGCCATGGCCTCTTCGCGAAGATGCTTCTTGAAGATGACTCTGATAGCATCGATGCAGCTCTCGGACTGAGGACATACCCTGCTTATATCAAGAGTTCCGTAGTCGATCATGCCGACCTTTATCGAATCACCTGCATCGAGGTTCCCGTATGTCTTTGTCATGGACTTTACATCAGGGAAGATGGATCTGTCAGGATCATATTCTCTCTTCTCGTTGATGAATCCGAGCTCGATATAATCAACCTTTGATGCTACGAGCCTCTCGAAAATATTTACGATGGTATTTCTTCCGAACTTCCAGTCGTTCAGATAACCTCCGTCACGCAATGTACAATCAAGCAAGCTTACATTGTTCATTCCTGCACCTCTTTCTTTTTTCCTTTGTACGCCCAAAACTTGTTGCATATAAAGTTGAGCGGAATGGTTATTATCATGTTAAGGAACATGGCGATATAAGAAACAAGTCTATCTCCCGTTATCGCGATTCCGAAATTACTGCAGATATCTGCAAGCCAACCGAGATACTGTCCGATATGAACTACATCGTTCCATACCCAAAGAAGGATATTGTTAAGCACGAGTCCTGTTCCGGCATAGGAAATATAAGTTTTGATAAGAACCTTCCACCAGACTCTCTCTTCGCCTTCCTTGTTCTTGAAAACAAACTTATTGCTTAACAGAAATGCGTTAAAGACACTGATAACCCAGGCAAGTATTGAAGAAGTCCAATAACTTACCATGTGGTCTTCAGGTATTCCGGCCAGTTTATAAAACAAAAGGAGTGATACCGTGTTAACTAACAGGGAAACTCCGGTGTTGATAAGTCCTACAATACCGAATTTAAAGAACTGAGCAATAAGGCCGATAAGGCCTTTTTTCTCCTTCTTCACTTCGTTCTCAGGAACATTGGTTATCTCGGTATTCTCACTCATGCCAATGCTTCCCTTATTGTCTTAGCCATATAGTCGATCATCTCGTCTGTCATTCCCGGATATACGCCTACCCAGAATGTATCGTTCATGATCCTGTCTGTATTCTCGAGACCGCCAACTACTCTGTAGCCTTCGCCTGTAGCTCTCATCTCATCAAAGCAAGGATGCTTTGTAAGGTTACCTGCGAAAAGTCTTCTTGTCTGAACGCCGTGGCTCTCAACGTAGTTAACAACCTTGAAGCTGTCTACGCCTTCCTTACATGTAATAAGGAAACCGAACCATGAAGGCTTTGAGTTCTCGCATGCCTCAGGAAGGATGATCTTATCTTCGAGGCCTGCCAAAGCAGCCTTAAGTCTGTCAAAGTTATGGATTCTTCTCTCAACGAATGTCGGGAACTTAACGATCTGAGCACATCCTACTGCAGCCTGAAGGTCTGTAGCCTTGAGGTTGTAGCCGAAGTGTGAATATACGTACTTGTGATCATAACCCAAAGGAAGCTCACCATACTGTCTGTCGAATCTGTGACCGCAGACATTGTCCTTACCTGACGGGCAAACACAGTCACGACCCCAGTCACGGAAAGACCTGATAGCCTTATGAAGGATCGGGTTATTTGTGTAAACGGCACCGCCCTCACCCATTGTCATGTGGTGCGGTGGATAGAAAGAAGATGTTCCGATATCACCGATGGTACCTGTGAACTTCTCTTCGCCGTCGATCGTATACTTGGAACCAAGAGCATCGCAGTTATCTTCTACGAGCCAGAGGTTATGCTTGTCACAGAATTCCTTAACTGCCTTAAGGTCGAACGGATTTCCGAGTGTATGAGCGATCATAACTGCTTTTGTCTTCTCGGAATATGCTTCCTCGAGCTTGCTTACGTCGATGTTGTACTGTGGGATAGTTACATCAACAAATACCGGGATCGCACCGAACTGGATAGCAGGAGCAACTGTTGTAGGGAAACCTGCAGCAACTGTGATGATCTCGTCACCTCTCTTGATAGCTCTCTCCTTAAGAAGCGGGCTTGTGAGTGCCATGAATGCGTTAAGGTTAGCTGAAGATCCAGAGTTAACGAGTGAACAGAATCTTACGCCGAGGTACTCAGCGAAAGCCTTCTCAAACTGATCAGTATATCTTCCTGCCGTGAGCCAGAACTCAAGTGAACTGTCTACGAGGTTGACCATC
>CADCQX010000437.1 GCA_902803695.1 Oscillospiraceae bacterium | reverse complement strand
TTTTGTATTATTATACTGATAGTCAAGGCGATTCTGGACGAATCGTATTTGGTAACGACGAGTTTGATTATAATGTTTTACACGACCCATTGTTAAAATGTTTACAAATGGAGGGTAATTGATATGCGTATCTTGAAATGTTCCTTGACTGTGTTGGTATTGTTGGGTATCTCGGTGTCCTTATCATGCTGTAAAGAGATAGGAACGGCGAATGATACATCAGCTAATACGATTCCTCCGTATTCTGAAGTGTCCCTGTCATTTGAAGAAGAAACCACAAGCGCAAAAAGAGAGTGGGATGGTTACGAGTATGAAGTGTTTAATACAGGAACGAAGAAGCAAACTATATATTTACCAATTGAAATAGAAGATTATATTACCGAATTAGAAAATGGTGAAAAAAGATTTTTGTTGCGAAAACTCACAGAAGACTACGGGTGGACAGAAAAGGATGAAGACGGGAATGGCATATTTGAGCTTCCGAAATGGGATTCCGGTTCTTTTTCCTATAAAGAGATTGCCACAGAGGGAGATTATTACTATTTCGATTGTGGAAACATGTGGATTAGATTGCTGATGCAAAACAGGTATTATTTCGATGAGCCATCGGTTTTATATCTCCATTGCGCAGACTACTCCTTTATATTTCCCGATTCTCCGGGAGAATACTATTATGAATATAAAGCTTCTGAACAATGTCCAACAAATAATGCTATAGCAATAATAGATTTCGAAGAATCTGATTATTTTTCTACTGACTATGAAAATACATATTGCACATATGATGATTTTGTATTTTTTGCGTATGTTATTACTTGGCCGAGTATCGATACAGAAGGAAATCCATTCTTTTATTTAGATTACAGTAGGTTGTATGAGGTTGAGGATGTCAGAAATAAGTCATTGAGAGATAAATATTGGATAGAATGATATTGAGCTGTGGCGAAATCTGAAATTAGGAGAATCGTCAATCAAAGTGATTAAAGAGTCTAGGTATTAATGTTTATACTGTCTGTAAATAGAACGACGATTATAGAAGAAAACATTATTTGCCCAATTAAATCCATTAAATTGAACTAAGACGATTTAGAGAGCTAGTGGATTTAGTTCCTCTTTTTCTCTCTCGAGCATCGCGGTAGCTTCTTCCATCGTCATATTTGCCCACTTTTTCTTATACTCACGCGGTGAACTTCCGAAGAATTTCTTGAAGGTTTCAGACATATAACTTACTCCGCAAAATCCTGTCAAAGAAGCGATCTCAGTCAGAGTTTTATTTCCCACCCTTAAATATTCCGCGACCTTGCGGCATCTGAAATGAAGAAGATAATTTATTGGTGATTCTTCAACATACTGCTTGAAAAGTTTATTGCAAAGTGACTTGCTTACACTCGCACTTTGAGCGATCTCATCAAGTGTTATCGTATGTGTATATTCCTTTTGAATAAAATACATCATGGTCTTAAAAGTCTGCATATGCGAATCAGAATTTTCCACCTTTTCCAGGGCGCCGATTGACGCGCTTTGACGCATGATTATCTCCCATATGAGAAAGAAAGTCTTCGTTATCTGAAAAGGATCATGTCTGACCATAGGAAGGCTCAGGACCAGTCTGTGCATCTCTTCTGTATTCTCGTTGATATCCCTGAATCGAAGGTAAGGGATCTCAGGATTGTTGATGATCGGCAGCAGTGAATTCATCTGCACCTGCAGTGACGAATTCAGTATATCCGGGTGCGCGATGAAGATAACGTATCTGGCACACTCGCCGTCCACCGCCATACTGAAGTGGACCTGATTGGAATTGACGACGATAGTGTCGCCCTCGTGAAGCATCAACGTATTACCGTTAACGGAATACGCCATTTTACCTGAAGTAACAGATACGATCTCTATATCCTCATGAAAGTGAGGTACTCGTTCCCAGGTAACTTTCGGCGCCACCCAGCCCTCATATATGTAGGTTGGAAAAGAGGGATCATCATAGTTGACGATCTCGGATCCGTCTTCTCTTTTTACGATGAGACCCATCACTTCACGTTTCATAACTATCTTGTTCCTTTCTTTCGAAAACAATAACAATCTTCCATATCAGTGAAAGATTGTTATAGAAAACTGGAAAAAACAACCTATAATCTGCGTTTTTCTTACAATATACTTGTGATCAATAAAACAGTCAAGACCGAAAGGAATGAGTGAAATGTCAGACCAGATCATAGTAATGAATAACGTTTGTAAGGACTTCAAAGTCTTGAATCGTCACGAAGGATTGAAGGGAAGTATAAGAGATCTTTTCTCCCGTGATTATAAGGTTGTATCTGCCGTAAAAGATGTTTCTCTTTCCATCAACAGAGGTGAGATCATCGGCTACCTTGGACCTAACGGAGCAGGTAAATCAACAACGATAAAGATGATGACGGGAGTTCTGGAACCGACCAGAGGAGAGATCATTGTCAACGGCAATATCCCTTATAAAGACAGAACAAAAAACTGCGAGAACATAGGTGTTGTATTCGGCCAGAGAAGCCAGCTTTGGTGGTCATTGCCGCTGGTTGAATCCTTCAAACTTCTAAGAGATATCTACCTTGTGGATAAGAAGGATTACGAGGACATGATGGACCTTTACAGATCCCTTGTTGACATAGAACCGATACTTAATAAACCGGTTAGACAGATGTCACTTGGACAACGAACTTTAAGTGATATCCTGGCGGCGTTTTTGCACAACCCGGCTATTGTTTTCCTTGATGAACCGACTATCGGATTGGACGTATCTATGAAGGCAAAGATACGTGAATTGATTAAGGGCCTTAATAAGGAAAAGAAGACCACGGTTATTCTTACCACCCATGATATGGGCGACGTTGATGCACTCTGTAAGAGAGTAGT
>CADCQX010000436.1 GCA_902803695.1 Oscillospiraceae bacterium | reverse complement strand
TATCCTCACGGAAGACTTACCAAGAAAGAACTCGAAAAGGGTGCAAACATGATCTTCAACCTTGATGGTCATGCATCCTATTCATCGATCGTTAACGGTAACGGCGGAACCGGATCAGCTGTATATAATCACGGTTCAGCAACAGGTAACGGATATAATGGCGGATATTCCTACGGAGGAGATTCAAGTAAGCCGTCAGTACAGATCAACTTCACACCTACAACAGGCGGTGGCGGATTCGAAGATTTCGTAGAGCGTCTCTATGTAGTTGCTCTCGGACGTGCTTCCGAGCCTGAAGGAAAAGCATTCTGGTGTGAGCATGTCGGTAACGGTGACCTCACAGGTGCCGAGTGTGCCAACGAGTTCCTCTTGAGTAAAGAATTTAATGAAAGATATCTGGATGATGAGAACTTCCTTAAGGTTCTTTACGGAACATTCTTTAACAGAAAAGCGGAAGAAGATAAGGAAGGATTCAACTTCTGGATGAACAGCCTTAAGACTGAAGGAAGAGGAACAGTAGTAGATTGTTTCATCAACTCTCAGGAGTGGTGCAATGTCTGTGCTTCTTACGGAGTTAAGTCAGGTGCTACAAGAGCTAAGGCAACTATTGCTTCAAAGAACGCTACGGATTTTGCAACGAGACTTTACACAGAGTGTCTCGGAAGAGATCCTGAGACTGAAGGTCTCAACTTCTGGAGTCTTGGTCTCACAAACCTCGAACTTACAGGTTCACAGGCAGCTCACGAGTTCTTCTTCAGTAAGGAATTCAACGATCACAACTATAGTAACGAGGAACTTCTTACAAGAATGTATAAGACATTCATGGGCCGTGATCCTGATACAGACGGTATGAACTACTGGCTCAATGAGATGAACAACGGAATGACAAAGCAGCAGGTTTTCGATAACTTTGTTGTTTCCAAGGAGTTCACTCAGATCTGTAAAGATTACGCTATCGACAGAGGTTGATAACGAAATAATCACCGGGGTTGTCCATCAGGATAGCCCCGATTTTTTTCGGAAAATAAAAATGTACGTGACGATGTGATATAAGTAGAGTATATCGTGAAAGGAAGAAGTACTATGTTTGATTTTAAATATTTTACGCCAACAAAGGTTGTTTTCGGAAAGAATAAGGAAGAGATGGTTGCTGAGCTCATTAAGGAGTTTGGCGGAACAAAGATCCTTATTCATTACGGAACGGGAAGTGTAGTCCGTTCAGGCCTTCTTAAGCGTGTGACTGATTCACTTGATGCGGAAGGTATCAAGTATGTGACATTGGGTGGAGCGGTGCCGAATCCGCATCTCGGACTTGTCCATGAAGGTATTGAACTCTGTAAGAAAGAAAACGTAGATTTTCTCCTGGCTGTAGGCGGAGGAAGTGCGATCGATTCTGCAAAGGCTATCGGATACGGTGTGTTTAACGGAGGCGAAGTCTGGGATTTCTACGATAACAAACGTAAGGCAACGGGATGTCTTCCTCTGGGCGTTATCCTGACCATCGCGGCAACGGGAAGCGAGATGAGCGATTCATCTGTTATCACCAAAGAGGAAGGCCTTGTTAAGCGCGGTTACAACAGCGATTTCTGCCGACCTAAGTTCGCTATCCTGAATCCTGATCTTACCATGACTCTTCCTGATTATCAGACAGCCTGCGGATGCACTGATATCATGATGCATACCATGGAAAGATATTTCACTAACGGCGGAAATATGGAGATCACTGATGCTCTCGCTGAAGGCCTTCTACGTACCGTAAAGAAGAACGCTTTGATCCTTCGTGACGACCCGAATAACTATGATGCACGTGCAGAAGTCATGTGGGCAGGAAGCCTTGCTCATAACGGACTTACAGGCTGCGGAAGTGACGGCGGAGACTGGATGACACATAAGCTGGAGCATGAACTGGGCGGTCTTTATGATGTAGCTCACGGTGCAGGTCTTGCTGCTATATGGGGCAGCTGGGCAAGATACGTTTATAAGGATTGTCTGCCGCGCTTTAAGAAGTTTGCTCTTAACGTTATGGATGTGGAAAACAAAGGCACGGATGAAGAGATCGCTCTCCGCGGAATCGAAGCGATGGAAGATTTCTACAGGAGCATCAAGATGCCGACTAATCTTCGTGAACTCGGTGTAAATCCGACAGAGGAAGAACTCGTTGATATGGCTCACAAATGCGCTGTTGGAGTAGGCGGTAAGAAGGGATCAGCTAAGGTCCTTTATGAAGCAGATATGCTTGCCATCTATCGAGCAAGTATCTGATCCTAACTAACTGTGATATGAAGAACTTCTCGGATGCTCCTCTCACCCAAGGAGTGTCTTGAGAAGTTTCTTTTTCTTTTCTCCCTTTTCACCTGAATAAGGATGTTCGCGTAAAGACAGATTAAACTTCGTCGAACCGTAAAGAACTGTACTAGGATGCGTGAATTCGCGGAATCCCCATACACCGTGATAAGCGCCCATTCCGGAATGTCCCGTTCCGTTGAAAGGTGTTCCCTTAGACATCAGATGCAGGCATACTTCGTTGACGCATCCGCCGCCATATTGCTGAGACGACATTACCTTTTTTGCCCATTTCATATCACGTGTGAAGACATACAGTGAGAGTCCGTGCTCACGCTCTGCGATCGTATCCATAAGATCGTCTATCTTACTATCTTCAAAAGGTACTACCGGCAAGAGCGGACAGAAGAGTTCATGCAACACTATCGGTTCATCGATCTTGACAGGGTAGATGATCGTAGGTTCATAACGAAGGCTATCGGGATCTCCTTTGCCTCCGAATACTATCCTGTCACGGTACTGGTCAGCTTCATTCGCGCATTTGTCGTAAGCTCCTTTGTTTATCAGATGCGGGTACTCGGGATTAGATATTGCACTTTCTCCAATCTGAGATACGAAAGCATCCTTAAGTTCCTTTAGAAAATCATCGGCGACTTCAGAAGCGACTGCGATCTGATTAATGTTTATGCAGATCTGACCGCTGTTCATCATCTTGAAGAAAGCGATCTTACGGGCTGCATCCTTAAGGTCAGCATCTTTTCTTATGACACACCAGTTACCTGTCTCTCCGCCGAGTTCCAGCGCAACAGGTGTGAGATTTGCTGCCGCCTTTTCCATGACGTGGGATCCGATCTTCGGAGATCCTGTATAGAATATCTTGTCGAATCTCTCCTCCAAAAGCATATCCGCGACATCGTGACCTCCGTCGATCACTGTCATGAATTCCTCAGGGAATGTCTCAGATATCATCTTTTTAAGTACATCGGTACATGCCTTCGACTTGGAACTGGTCTTAAGAATAACGGTGTTGCCTCCGGCTATTGAACTTGCCGCTACAACAAGAGACAGATATATCGGAAAATTGAAAGGACTTATGACCAGTGTCACACCGTACGGCATTTTATATACTCTGGTCCATATGCTCGGGAAACAGGCGATACCGCTAAGGTGACGCTCAGGTCTTGCCCATCTTCTCACGTGATCTCTTATATCTTTTATTTCGGCTATCGCAGGTGCGATATCACAAAGCTGTGCTTCCATAGGTGAACGTCCGAGATCGGCATGAAGCGCCTCCTCGAGTTCAGTCTCGTGAGTCTTTATTGAATCAAGAAGATCATTAAGCATCTTCTTTCTAAAATCAATGTCCAAAGTCTTTCCTGTTCTGAAGAAAGTTCTCTGTTTATTGACGATATTACTGATAAAATCTTTGGTTATCTCCATAAGCCTGTCACCTCATGAACATTATAATCTACTATCGCGTTATTTAGGTCAAAGAGAACGTAAGTGACACAATCTTTCGAATATGTGTCTTTGTTATAGATCACTAATGATATAATTGTTAAGATTAACTTAGTTTTTTCGAAGGGTGCGGAAATGAAATACAAAGTCCTGATCGTAGATGACGAGCGTGAACTGGCTGATTCCACGGCTGAATATTTTAACATGATGGATCTTAAGACCTGTTGTGTCTATACGGCTGCAGAGACTTTGGAGTTTTTCAAGGAGAACGAGACGGAACTTATACTTCTCGATATCAATCTTGAAGATCTGTCGGGCTTCGCTCTTTGTAAGACTTTGCGAGAGAAGACTGACATTCCGATCCTTTTCATAAGTGCCAGATCCAGCGATGATGACATGGTCATCGCATTAAATATCGGAGGCGATGATTACATCACCAAGCCGTATTCGCTTAATGTCTTATATGCCAAGGTTAGAGCTGTTCTTAAAAGATATGAGAACAGTAATAAACCTTCCGGCGAGACTCTTGTTTTCGGAGAGCTTGAGATAGATCTTGAGGGCGGTACCGTAAAAAGATCCGGCAAGGATGTTGATCTTACCGCGGTTGAGTTTAAGCTTCTTGCGTACCTTGTGGAGAACAGGAATAAGGTCATAGATAAGCAGGTTATCTTCGATAAAGTTTGGGATGACAGTTTCGTAAGTGACGGCACTCTTAATGTTCATATAAGGCACCTTCGTGAGAAACTGGAGGAAGACCCTAACGCCCCTACTTACATAAAGACTTCAAGGGGCAGGGGATATATGTTTAAGGATCCTAACTCATGAAAAAGAGATTTATCGTAATCGCTATATTCATGATACTTCTTCTGGCAGTTCCGATCCTTCTTTTGTCGGACCCTATGACCAGGTCGCTCTCTCCTCTGGACAACGTGAAGATTAACGAACTCATAAGCGAGATCGATTCCGGCAAAGAGATCAAAGGAAAGTATGATTTCGACTATGTCATCCTGGATGAAAACGCACATGTAACTTACAAATCCACTCTTGATCTGCCTGACGATATCGGCCGCGCCACCACCGAGAGATATACAATAAGGACTCTCGAGAAAGATGGCAAGGTAATGGGCTATCTTCTTATCAGAAACGATTATGAGACAGTGTGGGAGAAAGCTTACGAGAAATACCGCGCCAGTATCATTGCATGCGTTATTGTCGAAGGACTGATAATTGTCGCTTTCCTGGCATGGACATATTTCTTTATCATTGAGCCTTTCGAAAAAATGAAGCGCTTTGCTACAAACATTTCCTCAGGTGACCTGGATACTCCTCTTACAATGGACAGAGGAAATATCTTCGGT
>CADCQX010000435.1 GCA_902803695.1 Oscillospiraceae bacterium | reverse complement strand
GAGCACCAGCCACGGGAAAGCCTTGCTCTCCTTAACGAGTCTCAATGACTCCTCAAGGGATGCACAGTTATTTCTCGGTCCCTCCTCCTCATCGAAAACGTAAGCGTTGGAATTCGCGGATGATGTGAACAGAGAATTGTAGCTTACTCCGTCAGAACCGATCCTTAAGTTATTGAGCCTTATTGCATTAGGAGCAGATGTGCTTATCGCCTCGGAGAAAGGCTCCGGAATGACTGATGAGGAATACTTATCAAGTCCGAGATAGACTCCGTCGATAAGAAGCTCTCCCGTTCCCTCAAAAGCAATATTCAATCTGATCTCATTTTTGCTGTTTATCATCTCGTCAGAAGCAACGAAGACATTCTGATAATCCGAGAAAGTGCTCTTGCAGTCATCGACCACAAACCCGATATCCTTGCAGCCTTCGGAAGACAGCCATATCTTTACCGTCTTGTCATTTATATTGGTCTGCTCAAGCCACAACTCCATTCTCAGGAAGTCGTTCTTATTGAAGATCTCGCTGCCGTTATCTGCGATCTTCTGCGACAGGACATGGAGATTATCCGTGATACCCAGGACGCGGGCACATTTAGATCCGTAGCCGCCCGGTGCGCCGTCGATCGCGGAAACCGCAGTTCCGCTTCCGTATGTATCCCACGAATCGGATACTCCCGACAGTGACCAGTAATCGCCGTTCTCGACCTCAGACGGGATGGTGCATGAACATGCCGGGATGGATTTCTCCACGAAGCATACATCACCTGCAAAGACCGTATTATCGGCAACAACCTGATCTATCTGAATGCTGGAGCATATCGAAGTCTTAAAGATCGAATTGCCGCGAAGGACAAACAGTTCCTTTTCGTATCCGTCAAACAGCTTATCGACTTCGAAATCAAGACTTATAAAAGTCGTACCCATAAGAAGCTGCGCCTCGCCTGCCGACGAGATAACGATGAGCTCGCCGTTATTGGTTACGCACAGATCCTTGATATCACCCTGGGCCTCGATAACCTGATGACCTTCCTCATTTATGAGAAAGATCGTTCCGCCGTCAAGAAGCACTCCCACTTCACTCGAAGAAGCAGAAGATGCGATTATATTTCTGCCCTGCAATATCTCTTTTGCCTCTTTTATCTCCTCGAAAACAAGTCCGTTCGAAGATCTGTATGCTGATCCGTTCTCCATGAACAGATATACATGATCCTTGGTGTTGCTTACATTGGCAACCTTTGAGTCGATGTTTTCGAGAATAGAGATGCCGTTATATGTGCAAAGAGCAACTTTTCCGTTACTTAAGAGCACGATGGCTCCGTTATTAAGAGCCGCAACCTGCGTGCATTCCAAGGCACCTGTTCCGAGATCCTTATAGTATTCATCATCAGGACCGAACTCAGCTAAGACAGAGAAAGACTTACCGTCAGTTGAGTAATAGACCTCTCCTCTTTTTGTTATCGCGAAAACACTGGATTCAGATGCGGAAATATCCGAGAAAGATGAGATCTCCGACTCGGTCCTCTTGGATAACTCCATAGAGTCGATGTCCGAAACAAGGCTTCCCGCAGTGGTTATACAGGATGTAACATTGTTACATTCCACCACTTTTACTATCTGATCCTGTGTCCAGTTCCAGTTGGTATCTTCGATCTCCTCGTAGGAAGCGAAGTTGGCCGGACTATATGAAATAACGCCTGCCCTGACACCCAAAACGGTATTGCCGTTCTCGTCAATGGTATAGATCCTGACGTTACTTCCCGACAATGAAGAGATATCAAGTGATGAATTATAGACGTCATTCAGGTCCAGGAGGATCCTGTCGCCCTTTACGTCCATCAGATGGAAAGAGCTGTACTGGTTATGGGATTCAAATGAACCGTCCACAACGTAGTTTGTGAGTGGGATATAATCAAGATTGATGCCGGTTCCCGTTAACGCCTGCACTGCACGGGTATCTTTTTCGACACGTATGGTGCAAAGCTCAGCTCTCGAACCGAATATTCCCAAGGTGGAAAGGATAAGAACAGCGACCAAAAGAAGTACGACAAATACTGTCAGGAACACAAAGAGCCTGCGTTTCCTGAAACGTCCGTATTTCTGTCTTATCTTTCCGTATATACTCATGCTTCTTCTATAATCTCCTGTGAAGGCTCTTCCTTCTTCTTTTCCAGTCCCATCTTATTCTCATGACGGTATCTGAGACCTAATGAAATAAGAAGGATAATGGTCGGAACGATCATAAAGATCTCGATCAGATAAGGAGTCGCGGTGATCTTGTATTGCACATTCTCTGATATATTGAACCACCCGTCTGTCAGTATCATTCCCAGCGTACCGCCGAAGAAGTTAAATAACATGTGGATGATGTATGTATAAAGGATATTCTTCGTGAAGCAATATACACAGCCGATAATAATGCCTGACATAAAAGCATATCCGATATGGATCGATAATCCGTGACAAACTCCGAATATCAATGCGGATATGATGATACTAAGCCAGGCCGGATACCTCTTAAGGAAAGCTCCGAGCGTAAGCCCTCTGAAGAGGATCTCTTCGCCAAGCGGTACGAGAAGGACTGTTGCCACATAATATAAGAGCTTATCAGCCATCGGAACTGTCTCGACTTCAATATTTGAATATCTGTCGACGGACTCGGAATACTTTTCCATCTCCTCGGCTACAACGCCTTCCTTCATCATGTCGGCGATACTGTTAGCTATATACATGTAGATATTGACCATTCCAAGAAGTCCGAAACCTATGATAATGGCGATAAAGATATTAAGTCTCTGCGGCTTGGAATAGTGTATTCCCGAATTGCGGTCCGAAAAAAAGAATCTGCTGAAGAACGAAAAGAACAGTAACCCGAAGATACCCAGAAGCGCATATAATGTCGCATAAACGCCCTGAAACTTGGTGTAACTGATCTTCGTTATCTGCATAAAAGCCAGCACAACAAACTGTATGCCCATAAAGATCGAAAGAGCCGAAAAGCTGGATACCCATGGGAATATGTAGTCTCCGACTTTTCCTCTCGTCTTCTGTTCGGTTTTATTGTCTGACATCGCTTGCTCCAAAAATCAAGAATTGATCACTTGCGTGTATCGAATCCCATGTAGTACTCGCCCTCGCCGGGATTTGAGAACAAGACGGAACTCTTAGTATGCTGCTTTCCGGTCTTGCCGGATTCATAGAAGCGCTTGATGAAAGCATCAAACACGTCATTAAGTTCCGATCTGTCTTTGATGGAATAGAATAACTGCTCGCCCTTGTCAGTGAACTTTGTCTGCATGATAACAAGCTCCGGCTTACGGTGATTACCGTCGTCCGGCTCGTAGTTGTACATTACAACATATTCATGCTTGTCCATGAAGAAGTTATCGACTACAGACAGGTAATAATACTTACCGTTCGAAGAATCGCGGATAACGATCAGGTCGTCATTCGCGTTCTGATTCTTCGTTATGACAGTCTTCTCAGGCTTAAGCAGACTTCTTAGTCTATTACTCCTCTGACTCGTCTTCATCGTCAAAATACTCGTCGCAGAGAGAATCGTAATAGTCGTAAACGGCATCCTCATCAGCCTCATCAAGAGAAGCGATCGTGATCTCGCCGTCAGCGTCCTCGATCTCCTCGAAGATCACCATCTCAGGATCTTCCTCATCCATTGTAAGGAGAACTGCGTACTTCTTATCGTTGAAATCGAAGTTGTCGATATAAGCGAACTGGAATTCCTCGCCTGTCTCTTCATCCTTCAATGTGACAACATTATCCATATCATCGTCCAAGAATTCTTCAGACATTCCGTCCATCTCGAAATCTTTCTCGTCAGCCATAATTCAAAACCTCCGTTTGTATAGGGTCATTAACTTATTAATTATATCATAATATAGGCGACTTTCTTATCTTTTGCTCTCAAGATATTCACGAAGGATTATCTCCGCAGCCACCTGATCTATGATCTTCTTCTGTTTTTTGGAATTCATATTGTTATCGTGGAGCATCCTTGAAGCGATCACCGTCGTGTAGCGCTCATCCTTAAATGCCGGCTTGATGCCCGTAAGTTCCTCCACCAGTGCGCCGAAAGCCTCCGCCTTCATCTCGGATTCGCTCTTGGTCCCGTCAGTCTTTGAAGGCTTTCCGAGAACGATCTCCGTTACGCCCATTGAATCAACGATCTCCTTGATCCTTTGGACAGGCTTATCCACGTCCTTGCCGTTCCAGTTCACCGTCTCATATCCGGTAGCCGTTATCCTTAAGACATCGGACAGTGCGACACCTATGTGCCTCATGCCGAAGTCGATACCCATTACTCGTCCTTGATCCATTATTTCCTCCGTTTTTCTTCTCGAAAAAAAGAACCGATGCGAACGCACCGGTCCTTACTTCTAGTCAATATCAGTTGAGCTTGGAACAGTACTCTGTGATGATAACTTCCAGGAGCTCGTCTCTCTCGATCCTCTTGATGACTCCGCGCGCACCCTTGTAGTTTGTGATGTACGTCGGATCACCCGAGATAAAATATCCGACCAACTGATTGATCGGGTTATATCCCTTCTCCTGAAGAGCACCCAAAACGTATGTCATCAGCTCTCTAACATTAGCTGATTTATCAGCAGAAAAATTAAACCTTGTGGTCTCAGAATTTGCCATAAATCCCTCCGTACTTTCCCCTTTAGTCCATTGTAACACATTAATCATGTTTAAATACAATTTTTTTTGATTTTTCGACAAATATCTGAAATCACTTATGAAACTGTCAAAACAGTACCTTCAACACCGGTTCCCTGACCGCTGATGATACTTCCGCTCAGATCCTCCTCAGTTCCGGATATAGAGTCCTTCCTGATTACGGCATAAACATATTCTCCCGTATATCCCTTCAGCTCGAAAACACCGTCAACACAGTCGACTTTCTCGATCATGACATCCACGTTCTTGCCGATAAACGACTTCGAAAACTCTTTTTCGAGTCCGTCAGACAAAGCGATGAGTTTTCTTGTTCTTTCCTTGGCAATATCGGAAGGTACCTGAGGCATGCTCGCGGCCTTCGTTCCTTTTCGAACGGAATAAGGGAAAACATGCACCTTGTTAAGACCGACTTTTCTGACGAATTCCATAGTCTCACAAAACTCCTCATCCGTCTCCTGCGGGAATCCGCAGATGATGTCAGTGGTAAGAGACATATCCGGGAAGACTTCACGGAGCTTACGGGTGATCTCAAAATACTCTTCGGTATTGTAGTGCCTGTTCATGCGCTTAAGGACCGTGTCCGAACCGCTCTGGAGCGAGAGATGGAAATGCTTGCAAAGCTTCTTCTCTGTCGAGAGAGCCTTTATAAACTCGTCAGTCAGCGACTTCGGTTCCAGTGATCCGAGAGATATCCTGTCGATACCGTCAATCAGACCCACCTTATGGATAAGGGAATAAAGCGACATTATGTCCTCGCCCCTGTCCTTACCGTAAGAACAGAGATGAATGCCCGTTATGCAGACTTCCCTGATGCCCTTCAAAGCGACGTTACGGACTTCCTCGATAACGCTTTCCTCGCTCCTGCTCACGACTCTTCCTCTGGCATAAGGGATTATGCAGTAGGTGCAGAAACTGTTGCAGCCGTCTTCGACCTTGATATAAGCCCTGCTCATCTCAGGCGACAGGACAGTTCCGAAATCAGCAAAGCCTTCGTTAAGTGATGTCTTCTCAGAAAGCTTACCCTTATGCTCCTTGGCTTTATTCGAATCAATAAAGTTTCTGATCTTCTCACAGATCAGGTGTTTGTCCCTGGTACCGCAGACAACGTCCGCATCAACAAAATCCTCGTTCATCTCGGTACTGCAGCCCATGGCACAGATGATGGCGTCCGGGTTGATCCTCGCCATCTTGCGAAGCTGCTGACGGCTCTTCCTGTCAGCTTCTCCCGTGACTGTACAGGTATTAACGACACATACATCGGCAAGCTCCGGAGAGTCGACGATCTCGTAGCCTTCCTTGATGAAGACCTGTCGTACGGCATCAGTCTCGTACTGATTTACCCTGCATCCCAATGTATAGAAATATACCTTCAAGAAATAACCTGACCTTTCTATGAAAATCGAACAAAAAATATACTAATACAGCAGAAATTCTTTTGTCAATTAAGGTTTCAATTGTGTTATCATCAAGTCATGAATCAAGGAGAAATACAGACATGACAAAGCTTAAGATCAAACTCGATACAATAAACGCAGTTAAGGAATTCGTCTCACTCACAAACCTTTGCCCTTACGACATCGACCTCGTTTCAGGCCGCTATGTTGTTGATGCAAAGAGTCTCATGGGTATCTTCAGTCTCGATCTCGCAAAGCCGATCGAACTCGAGATCTTCTCCGACAACTGCGACGACTTCATTGAGAAACTCCAGAAGTTCATCGTTGAATAACTTATCTTCTCTTTGAAGACCTTCCGCGGAGCTTTCTTCCGCGCTTACTCTTTTTGCCTTTAGGCGCCGGCTCATCTGAGTCGGCTTTTTTATTTCCGCCTTTTTCTACGCCCTCATCGAAAACAAAATCCACCTTGTTGGTATCAAGATCAACAGCAGCTACGATAATGGCCACTTCCTGACCGATGATGAGCTTGTTGCCCGAGTGTCTTCCGACAGCCCGGAGCGATGTCTCGTCAAACAGATAATGATCCTTCATACTCCTGAACGGAACAAATCCCTCACAGGAATTAGGAAGTTCAACGAAAACACCCGCACCGATGATGGATGAGATCTTACCCACATAATGCTCTCCGAGCCTCTCGTGCATATACATGGCAACCTTGATCTGGACTGACTGTCTCTCGGCCTCTACGGAGTTTCTCTCCATATCGGAACTGTGGTCTGCCACACCGCCCACAAGACCCGCGAAATGCTTACGCTTATCGCTGCCGTGGAGATAGGATTTGATTATCCTGTGGATATAAAGATCAGGATATCTTCTGATCGGGCTCGTGAAGTGACAATAGAATTCAGATGCCAGTCCAAAGTGTCCCATATTCTCAGGAGCATATCTGGCCTTCGCCATGGACCTCAGAAGGATAGTATTGAGCGACGGTATAGCCTTCTCGTCTCTTATGCTCGCCATATAATCATTGATGGTCTTAGGAGTGATCTTGCCTCTGATGGTTCCGAGCGCTCCAAAGTTTCTGGCAACAGTGCAGAATCTGGTGATCTTCATCCTGTCAGGTTCCTCGTGGATACGGTAGACAAAAGGATAATTGAGCATCGCAAACTTCTTCGCGATAAACTCGTTGGCGCAGATCATGAACTCCTCGATCATTCCGTGACAGTAGTTTGTCGGATAAGGCATGATCTCCGTAGGATTACCCTCATCATCGAGTATGACCTTTGTCTCCGGTATCTCGAAATTGATCGCTCCCCTGTCATCCCTGTAGCCTTTGAGGATATCCGTGAGGCGCTTCATATGCCAGAGCATCTGGATGATATCACCATACTTCTCGGCATCTTCCTTTTCGGGTCTGAAAAGGATCTTGAAGCACTCGTTATAGCTCATTCGCATATCGCTCTGGATAACACTCTCATAGACTTCGCCATAGAGCGTATTACCCTCGCTGTCCACAACCATCTCGGCCGTCAATGTAAGCCTCGGAAGATTAGGATTAAGGGAACAAAGTCCGTTCGAAAGCTTCGGCGGCAGCATCGGTATGACCCTGTCCACCAGATAAACGGAAGTTCCGCGGAGCATGGCTTCCTTATCAAGTTCCGTATTCTCACGAACATAGTGTGAAACATCAGCAATATGAACATAGAGCCTGTACTTATCATCATCCATCGGCTCTATTGAGATAGCATCATCGAGGTCCTTTGCCTCTTCACCGTCTATCGTGATCGTCAGAAGGTCTCTCAGGTCCTTTCTGCCGGCTTTGATCTCGTTTTCCACTTCCTCATCCGTCGGGCTGAACGGAAGGTCCTTGACCTCATCCAGCACGAAATCAGGGAAAGTTCCGCTAAGACCGAACTGATGCATGACCGCCAGCATGCGGACATCATTATTTCCGGCGTCTCCCAGAACCTCGATTATCTTACCGTGAAATGTCGTTCCCGAGCTCGGGTTTAGGACTTCGGCTACTACCGTCATATTGTACGGCGCGCCGTTCATGTTTGATCTGTCTATATATACCAATCCGAAATTCGTCTCTCTGAATGAAGGATCCGGCACCACGAT
>CADCQX010000434.1 GCA_902803695.1 Oscillospiraceae bacterium | reverse complement strand
TCGCCGTCATCGCTGTACTTTTGAAGTCCGATCTCCTTTTTGAGGATCCACGCATAGACATTATGTCTGGCGTCGGAATGCTTCTTTCTGATCTCGTCAACGAAGCCGTTTGCCTCTTCCGCCGTAAGGACAGGTTTGCAGTAACCGATGAACTTGGATTTTTTCACTTCATAAAAAGATTCACCGTATCCTGACACGGTGATCCTGCGAAGTGCCTTCGGTGCTCTGTTTTCGAGAGGAGGGATAGGCATAGATATCAGATGAGCTCCTTGTATCTCTGATATGCGACCATAAGAAGAGACTTGTCCTGACTATAGGTTACGGCGCTCATCGCATCATCAAGCGAGAAGAATCTGCCGTCGATGAAATCCGCTTCCTTGTTATATACGACGTTGTCCGAATCCGTCTTCATGACGAACCAGGAAACGTTGTTGTGAATAGGCTTTTGTCTGGTGATCGAGTAGAACTCGTAGTGAGTCTTGCTGCAAGGTGCGAGGATCTCGGCTTCAAGGCCTGCCTCGATCCTGACTCGCTCAAGGGCTATATCCTTTTCCTTCTGACCAGCGCGGACTACTCCCTTCGGAAAACACCACTCGTGTTTATCGTTCTTAAGGAGAAGGACGGAATCATTGTGAAAGACTATTCCGCCGGCGCAGTTACGAATGATCATATATAACCCCCGTTGATTAATATATTTTGATTGTATCATATACCGAATGTTATTTGTTGTTTTTCTTAAGTGACTGTATAATTATGTAGTTAATTATCTTTATTAAGGAAAGGGCATATGAGCGACAATCAAAACCGCGACAACAGAGTCAGAGTCAAGATCAATGGTCCGATCAAGGCGCTTCAGGGCATCGTGGCAGTATTCGCGTTTTTCGCGATCCTTTTGGGAATCGTCGTGGCAGGAGGCTTCCTGTCCCGAGTCATCAACGGTTCCACCGAAGAGATGCAGCTGGCCATAACCAAGCCGACCATCTTTACGACCATTTTCGAGCCGACTCCGACACCTTCTCCTACACCTACCCCGTTCGAGATCAAGGAAAATATTCAGTGGACTTCCGAGAAGAAGGAGCAGCTGGACGCATACTTCGGACCTCTCCCGGAAGTTGACAAGGTTGTTCCTGTAAAGCACAAGGAAGTTAAGGGCCTTTATACCAATGCGGCCATGAATATCGACAACAATATCGAGCTCGCCAAGAACTCAGAGATCAATACTTTCGTAGTAGATCTTAAAGAGAGCTACGGCGTACTCTTCGACAGCAAGAACGAACTGGCCAATGAGATCGGCTATGTATATCCGCAGTACGACCTTAAGGAAGTCGTGGACAAGTGCCACGAGAACGACATCTACGTTATCGGACGAATCGTGTGCTTTAAGGACGTAGCCCTCGCCAACAAGTTCCCTGACAGAGCGATCTGCGACAGCGCAGGAAATCCGCTGGCATTCTGGAACGAAGGAAGCGAGATCTTCGCAAACCCGTATGACACCAGAAACTGGGATTACCTCATCGACCTGGCTCTCGAGGCCATCGACATGGGCGTTGACGAGATCCAGTTCGACTATATAAGATTCCCGACCGGATCATCCGTATCGGGTGCAGAACCTTACTTCGGAGTCGAAGGCGAAGTTCCTACCAAGGCCGACGCCATTAACAGATTCCTGATAACGGCAAGAAGAAAGATCCAGGATCCTACGGGAGTCCCTGTATCTGCCGATATCTTCGGTATCGCAGTATCATCCTCCCTCGACGGTGAGATCTTAGGTCAGGACTGGTCAAGCCTCGGATTTACGGGAGTCGATTCCCTCTGTCCGATGATCTACCCGTCACACTACGCGCTGGGAACCATGATGAACGGTCATATCCACGACTATCCTGACAAGAACCCTTATCAGGTAATGTTCGATGCGCTTACCATAGGAGGCAAGTACCACAATGCCGAGGACTACTGTACCGTAAGACCGTACTGCCAGGCATTCACCGCAGCATACTTAGGCGGCGACAACTATATGACCTACGACTATACTGCTATCAATGACCAGATCCGTGCCATAGAGGATGCGGGTCTTGACGAGTTCGTACTGTGGAACGTCGAAGGTATCTATCCGTCAGGAAACTACGGCGGTAACGACGGCTAAGTTCAGTTGATATTTGATGATAATAAGAATAAAATAAACAGTATTAATTTTTGGAGGGATGTCTATGTTGGATATCAAATTTCTCCGCGCTAATCCGGAGATCGTAAAGACTAACATCAAGAACAAGTTCCAGGACGATAAGCTTCCGTTGGTTGACGAAGTCATCGAATTGGATAAGGAGTTCCGTGAGAGCAAGACCCGCGCGGAATACCTGAGAAGCCAGAGAAACTCTATCAGTAAGAAGATCGGTTTCTACATGGCACAGGGCCAGAAGGACGAGGCAGAGAAGGCTAAGGCTGAGGTTGCTTCAATGGCTTCGGAACTTGAAGAACTCTCCGCTAAGGAAACAGAACTCGAAGAGAAGATCAGAAAGATCATGCTCGTTATCCCAAACATCATCGATCCTTCAGTACCGATCGGTAAGGATGACAGCGAGAACGTAGAGATCGAGAAGTTCGGCGATCCGTTCGTACCTTCCTTTGAGATCCCATATCACGTAGATATCATGGAGAAGCTCAACGGTATCGATCTTGACGCTGCCAGAAAGACATCCGGTAACGGCTTCTACTACTTAAAGGGCGACATCGCACGCCTTCATTCCGCAATCCTTTCTTATGCGAGAGACTTCATGATCGACCGCGGCTTCACATATTACATCCCGCCTTTCATGATCCGTTCCGCAGTTGTTAACGGCGTTATGAGCTTTGCTGAGATGGAGAACATGATGTACAAGATCGAGGGCGAGGACCTCTACCTCATCGGTACATCCGAGCACTCCATGATCGGTAAGTTCATCG
>CADCQX010000433.1 GCA_902803695.1 Oscillospiraceae bacterium | reverse complement strand
GCAGGAAAAAGCATTGAATTTATGCAGGCGAGGATCGCCGGTTTGTCGATTTTCGATCATAAACTGAAAAAGGAACTTACCCGGAAAGTCGAAGAAACCAGGGCTAGTCTGCCAAAGTATACCGAGGATATTAGACGGTTGGAGGCGGATTGTGACGATTTAAAGAAAAAATCCAGCAGAGACATATCTTCGTTACAGCAGCAAATTGAGGATGAAAAGAGAACCCTTGCCGGGAAAAAAGCAGAACTTGAAAAGGTTTATGATGAGAAAATGGCTCTTGATTCCAACATTGTAAACGGGGAGAAAAAGGTTGGCGATTTGAAGGTAATGCTTCAAAGATACATATAATAATTCACCGGAGGTTATACTGTATGAAGTTGTTGCATGTGGGTGATCTGCATCTTGGCAAATCACTTGGCGATTTTGATCTTACGGAAGATCAGGAGTATCTGCTGAACCAATTATTGGAGATAGTAGACAAAAGGTCTGTTGATGCTGTTTTAATTGCAGGAGATGTTTACGATAAAGCTATCCCAAGCGAAGCCGCGACAAGAATGCTCGATTATTTCCTGAGCAGTCTGGCAAAACGCAATGTCTATACATACATGATAAGCGGCAATCATGATTCCGATGAAAGATTGAACTACGGCAGCAATCTTTTCGAATCTAATCACATCTTTATCTCAACAAAATATGACGGGACCCTCTATAAGCAGACTCTAAAGAAGGGAGAAGAAGAAGCGGATATATATCTTTTGTCGTTTGTTAAGGCATCCCAGGTCAGGCATTATTTACCGGAAGCAAAAATAGAGTCCTATGATGATGCTGTCAGGGCGGTTATTGATAATGAGGAAATAGATGATTCGAGGTGCAATATTCTTGTAGCTCATCAGTTTGTGATGGGAAAAAGCGAGGATCCTGAACTTGGTGGATCTGAGAGCCTTGGAACACTGAGCGTTGGCCTTGTTGAGAAGATTGGATACGATTGCTTTGATGATTTTGATTATGTGGCATTAGGTCATATTCATTCACCACAGCAGGTCGGACGGAAGGAAGTAAGGTATTCAGGATCTCCACTTAAGTATTCTCTCAGCGAAGTGAATAATGAAAAATCTGTTTCACTGATTACAGTAGATGCAAAGAAGAAAGTTGATGTTGAATTGGTTCCGATCAAACCAAAGAGAGACTTAAGACATATAAAGGGGAAGCTCAGGGATCTGTTGGCAGAATCGAATGTGACTGCGCCGGATGACTACATATATGCAACTCTTACGGATGAAGAGATCATTAATGATGCGATGGGTATATTCCAACAGACATATCCGCATACAGTAAAGATAGATTATGACAATTCTCATACCAGGGAAATAGAGCAGGTTGATATATCGAAGATCGCAGAAAACAGGTCTTTTGAGGATCTTATCAGTGATTTCTACAGACAGATATATAGTTGTGAGATCACAGAAGAAGAGATGGATATAATGAGATCAGTAGCGAGAGAGGCAGGTGTTTTACATGAAGCCGACTAAACTGATAATGAGTGCGTTTGGACCTTACGCCGGCGCAGTGCCTCCGATAGATTTTACTGATTTTGAAGATAAAGGATTGTTCCTGATATCAGGAGATACCGGCGCAGGAAAGACCACTATCTTTGATGCCATATGTTTTGCGCTGTATGGGGAAACCAGCGGGAAATTCAGAGACACAAAGAATCTTAGAAGCGAATATGCAAATGAGTCTACGGAGACCTTTGTGGATTTCTATTTTACTCATCAAGGCAGAGAATACCATGTGTGGAGAAGACCTGGGTATGAGCGGAAGAAACAGCGAGGCACCGGAGTGACTCAGGTCAAAGAAGATGCAACTTTATATTCCGGGGACAGTACACCGATCCAGGGAATAACTTCGGTTAATAAAGCGGTAAAAGAACTGCTTCATATTGATGAGAAGCAGTTTAAACAGATTGCTATGATCTCGCAGGGGGAGTTTTGGGCGTTACTCAACGCAAAAACTGATGAAAGGACCAAAATCCTGCGAACGATCTTCCAGACAGAGGGCTACAACCGAATTGAATATAAACTCAAGGATCGTATGGTCGCCAGCGATAAGCTTAAGTCAGATATTGAAAATAGTATTGTTCAATACTTTAATGATGCTGAGGCGGATACAGAGGATGAGCTTAAAGAGAAGCTTTCAGATCTTCAGAACAGAGCAAAAAGATCAGGGAGTGCGTGGAATCTTGATGAAATTACAGATATCCTAGAGGCTCTTATCGAATCTGATAATGGCAGAATTGAGATCGCAAAAACCGCGTTTGATGAAGCAGAAAAAGCACTTGATGATGTTAAGAAGGAGCTTGCTACTGCTGAAACTAACAACGATTTCATAAAGAGACTGGAAAATCTAAAGGTAAAAGAGAATGAACTGGAAGAAAAGAGGAAAGAGATCGATGAAAAGGAAAAACTCCTGATCAGGCAGAAACTGGCAACCAGAGAGGTGAACCCGGTTTATTCATCATGGAAAGAGAAAAAAGATGAGCTGGAAGGCCTTAAGAAACAGATATCTGATAAAAATGGTGATGTAGCAGAAGCTGTAAAGAAGGCCAAGGAAGCCGGAGAGGCCTTGGAAAAGGCCAGGACCGATAAGCCGGAAGCGGAAGAGTTACAGAAACTTGTTGATAAGATCTCTGAAGAGAAAGAAAAGTATCAGGAAAGAGATAATCTGTCTTCGGATCTTGTGAAATTACAGGCATCCATTGATGGATTTGCTGAGGAGGAAAAGGCGCTTAATGAAAAAGAAGAGGCGCTTAAGAATAAGATAAATGCACTTAAAGAGACACAAAAGAAACTCAAGGGAAGTCCGGAGAAATTGCTTGAGGCAAGGACACAGGGTGAAAAGCTGAGGGAGCTTCGTGATGATATTGATTCGATAATCGATGAGAAACTGCCGGATTGGGAGAATAAAAAGACGGCTCTTAAAACTAAGCAGGACGAATTTGAAAGTAGACG
>CADCQX010000432.1 GCA_902803695.1 Oscillospiraceae bacterium | reverse complement strand
TAACCAATTAATCAGGTGGATTCAGTCATTTCAGCGACCACAACACTCGTATTCTGGGTTGTCCTGTCGGCAAACGGATCATTCTCAACAACTTCGCCAAACGAATCAACACCGAATATCTGTGATAACTCACCATAATTTATCATTTCAGTAAACCGGTTTACGGCAATAAAAATAATCAGAAGAAATATCAGTATCAGAAGTCCTCTTCTGATTATCATCATCCTTCTCTCGGCATTGAACTTCTCATCAACGCGTTTTTTTGTTGTATATCCCACAACTACATAAACACGACTGATATCCGTTCTTTTCGGTCTGTTGCGGTATTCCTTTATCTTACGCTTTACAGAATTAATGATCCTGGAAGGAAGCGTCTTGAAAAGTCTTACCGTCGCACGGTATGAGCATCCCAAAAAATCGAGCAAGGCATTGCTCTTGCCGTAACCCGCCGAAGTGGAAACTGTACTTTTATCTTCTTGATTCAACGTCATATTAATTACCTACAGCGCCGATTATAGCATTGTTTGATAAAAGTAAGAAGTTACATCCTCCAGTTCATTCACTTATTCCTCAGAGTTTTCCGTGCCGGCCGATTCTTCAGAGCCTTCAGTATCATAAGAATCGTCATCAGTTCTGCTCATCTGTGCAAATTGAGGAAAGTACATTGCAGTAAGTTTATCCAGTCCGCTTCTATGGAATCTGTAAAAAGTCGCCCTGCTGCAAAACATATTCGCAGCTATCTCCTGATCTGACTTTTCCTTAAAGTAACGCATGTACATTACCTTTGAAACCGGATACGGAAGCGTCATTATTTTGCTTAAAAGAATTGCAGCACTCCTTCTGCGGATCATGTAATTCACATATTCGTCTCCCAGGGATTTGATAAACTTCTCATAGCCTTCCGAGAAATCTATCATGACGTCCGACATATCGCCACATCCCTTAATTTTGAACTCAGGATCCGTAATCGTGCAAGGAGCATAAAAATGAGCGTACAAGTCCATAAGGCTTATCTGCTTATCAGAATATGCTGTTATCATTTCCTTAACCAATTCTTTTTCCATCTTCGAATCAACACCGAGATCTATCCGAAGGTATTTCAGCTTTCTCCTAATAACATCCAATGCCTCTTCGTAAGTAAGCGTTTTACCGGACTGTCCCAAAGCATCATAATCGTCATCAGGGAATCCGATCAATGTTTTCATAATTCCACCTCTTTCTTAAAAATGTATTTAATCAGACTGATAACAAACAATTGTTTGACACAGTGCTAATTAGTGATATTATTAAAAGAAAATATGTTTGGAGGCGTCTATGCAAAGCGGTGATAACAAAACAATAGACAGGGTATATAACTATATCCTTAACTACATTCAGGAGAATCAGATCTCACCATCCGTCCGCGACATCTGTGCCGGCGTCGGACTTAAGTCCACGTCTTCCGTACATACTTATCTTAAACAACTCGACAGCCAGGGCATGATCGAATACAGACCCGGACTGAGAAGAGCCATTGTTATTAAACAATCATCTGAAGATTCAATTGCTGAAACATCCGTAACCTCCAATGTGACGAATCTGAACAGCTATAAAAAAGTTCCACTAATCGGAAAGATTACTGCCGGTATTCCAATACTTGCGCATGAAGATTACTCTGAATCCTTCCTTGTTAGTAAATCTATCATTGGTGATTCCGAAGCTTTTATGCTTAAAGTGCGCGGCAACAGTATGATCAATGCTCACATACTGGACGGCGATCTTATCATTGTCCGTAAACAGAACTCCTGTGAAGAAGGCGATATTATTGCTGCCCTTATCGACGACGAAGCAACTGTTAAACGGTTTGGTAAAAAGAACGGAATCCCTTATCTGTTCCCGGAGAACGACGATTATTCTCCAATCCCGTTTAATTCTGAAGGCTGCAGGATATTAGGAAAAGTTGTTGGATTGCATAGATACACCATCGACTGACCTGCAATGTCAATGTGGTTAGGAAACGAATACCTTTATTATTCACACTTTTCACAACATTTCAAGGGTTTTATGGAAAGATACAATATGAATAAACTCCTCAATGAAATCTAAGCATTAAAAAAGAGGTTGTAATTTGCATTACATCCTCTTTTTTATTTACAGAGTTCTAATACTTTAGCAGCATTGTCCGAGACACCGCCGGGAGCTATTTTAGTTACATCATCTCCCATGCTTCGAAGCCAAGTCAATTGTCTTTTGGCATAGTGTCTTGTTCCGATTCTTATCCTGTCACAAGCCTGTTCCAATGTTTCTTCTCCCTCAAGGTAATTTAACATCTCTTTATATCCTATCGCCTGCCAACAGGTTGAGGTCCGTTCTACACCTGAACGAAGCAGCATCTTTGCTTCGTCTATAATTCCGTTTTGAACCATAACACCGACTCTTCTGTTTATCCGGTCGTACAGTTCTTCCCTGTCCCAATCGATCATGAAAACCTTAAAAGGATATTCAGGACCCTTTTC
>CADCQX010000431.1 GCA_902803695.1 Oscillospiraceae bacterium | reverse complement strand
TTCAATCTAACTCGTAAGCCCTGAGGTTGCTGCTGTTGCTGCAGTTATGGGTGTCGTAACAGATCCTTGCGATTTCGGTGAGCCACCGGTAGTTACTATGCCTGACAGCTTCAAGGTTAACGACAACATGGTAATCATGCCGTCTGCTACACCTGATGAGGTTGAGGTAGTAAGAGGACCTAACATCAAGCCATTCCCGGTTAACACAGCTCTTAAGGACGAGGTTGACGGTAAAGTCCTTGTTTGTCTCGAAGACAACATCACAACAGACCACATTATGCCGTCTAACAGTAAGCTTCTTCCGTTCAGATCCAACGTTCCATATCTTGCAGATTTCTGCCTTACACCTTCTGATCCGGAATTCCCGGCTCGTGCTAAGGAAAATCACGGCGGATTTATCGTTGGTGGTCAGAACTATGGTCAGGGATCATCCCGTGAGCACGCTGCTCTTGCTCCATTGCAGCTCGGCGTTAAGGGCGTAATCGCTAAGTCCTTTGCTCGTATCCATATGGCTAACCTTATCAATAACGGTATCCTTCCGTTGACATTTGCTGACGAAGCTGACTATGATAAGCTCGGACTTCTCGATGAACTTAAGATCGAGAATGCTAGAGAGCAGGTTAAGGCAGCTGTTAACGGCAGCAAGGTAACTGTCAAGAACGTTACAAAGGGCACAACATTCGAATGTAACCTCGCAATCTCTGAGCGTCAGGCAGGTATGCTTCTCGCAGGCGGCCTTTTGAACTTCACTAGAGAACAGGCTTAATTTTCAATCAGGAAAGAGGAATTAAAATTGCTTACGCAAGATGAAAAGATAACAGAATTGAAAACCATTACATCAGCGGTTTCTTCAAGATCCAAGATCAATCCTGAGCTTTACAACAAGTACAATGTAAAGCGCGGTCTTCGTAATAACGACGGCACAGGCGTTCTTGTAGGTCTTACTGAAGTCGGTGAGGTAATGAGTTATATCGTGGATGATGCTGAAAGAGTTCCAGTTGAAGGAAAACTCTTCTACAGAGGATACGATGTTAAGGATCTCGTAAAGGGCTTCTATAATAAGGGTCGCTTCGGATATGAGGAGATAGCTTTCCTTCTTATCACGGGCGAACTTCCTACAAAAGCAGAATACGACAGGTTCACTAAGCTTTTGCAGAGCTGCAGGGACCTTCCTGAGAATTTCACTGAGGATATGATCCTTAAGGCACCGAGCCCGGATATCATGAATAAGCTCGCAAGATCCGTTCTTGCTCTTTATACTTACGACAGTGATCCTGATTCAGTCAAGGTCGATAATGTTGTACGTCAGTGCATCGAGCTTATCGCCAGATTCCCGGTTCTCATCTCTTACGCTTATATGGCAAGACGTCACTATATTGACGGTAAGAGCCTTTATATCAGAAAGCCGAATCCTGAGTATTCAACTGCCGAGAATATCCTTTATCTTATTCGAAAAGACGGAAAGTTCACTGAACTCGAGGCTAAGATCCTTGACCTTTGTCTCGTTCTTCACGCTGAGCACGGCGGTGGTAACAACTCTTCGTTCGTTACTCATGCCGTATCTTCCACAGGTGCGGATACTTATGCAGTAATCGCTGCTGCTATCGGTTCTTTGAAGGGCCCACAGCACGGCGGTGCAAGCAATAAGGCTTATATGATGATGCAGGACCTTATGGCTAATGTAACTGACTATAAGGATGAGAAGCAGGTTTATGACTACCTCGCTAAGATCATCCGTAAGGAAGCATTTGATAAGTCCGGTCTTATCTATGGTATCGGTCATGCTGTTTATACTCTTTCCGATCCTAGAACTAAGACTCTTTGCGAATATGCAAGGGAGCTTTCGGTTCAGACAGGTAAAGAGGATATCTTTGACCTTTACCAGATGGTTGAGAGGATCGCTCCTAAGGTTTTCGCTGATGTTAAGAAGTCAGACAAGATCGTTTGCGCTAACGTTGACTTCTATGCTGGATTCATTTACTCTATGCTCGGAATCCCGTCAGTTCTCTTTATTCCGCTATTTGCATGTGCGAGAGTTGCAGGATGGAGTGCTCACAGGATCGAGGAGCTCATTTCCGGCGGAAGGATCATGAGACCTGCTTATAAGTGTGTCAACAAGAGACGTCCTTATATTGAGATGTCCGACAGATAAGTTTTTTAAGCATAATGAAGGACGGTTCAAACGAACCGTCCTTTTTTCTTATTAGTCTTCGTTTACTTCTGTTGAAGTATTATCGGTAACTATCTTATTTCCTGAATCAGTTCCTATAAGTATCGAGCTTGCTGCATCAGAACCTACGATCGTTGTAGGGAGCTTGCCGTCCCATGTGTCATAGTATCTGTTCTGAAGGACCTGCTCATTGATGGAATCACTGATGGTCTTGTTAGCATCTGCCTCAGCCTTAGCTGCAATAACCTTAGCATCTGCTGCTGCCTGAGCATTTGTCTTTGTTACTGTTGCGTCAGCTTCAGCTTTCTCGATATTCTTCTTGTTTTCAATCTGCTGTGTCTCATAATCGATCTGAGCCTGCTGCTTCTTTGCGATCTTTTCATCATACTCTGCATCGAATGTAGCATCATTGATTACTACTTTATTTACATATACGACATCAGCGCCGTACTTCTCATCGATGGATTTCTGAATGTTTTCCTTAGCTTTAGGCTCAAGGATGCTACGGTTTGTACAGTCTACAGGGGAAAGGGTCTTTGAAGTTGTCTTGATAGCGGAAGCTACGAGAGACTCATTAACAAGACCTGCCTGATAGTTTGTAACGTTAGCATAGATCCAAGCAGACTTCTCAGGGTTGATCTGATATGTGATCGTGATGCCCTTGAAGATTACCGTGTTACGCTCGCTTGTCTCAGATGAGATGGAATTCTCATTAAACTTGATATCCTGCTGCTTATTATTTACAAGAACGATCTCCTGGATAAAAGGAGCATGGAAGTTAAAACCGTTATTGAGAGTTCTCTGATCTACCTGACCGAATGTAACTCTGACACCTGTATATCCTGTCGGAATGATCGTAAAT
>CADCQX010000430.1 GCA_902803695.1 Oscillospiraceae bacterium | reverse complement strand
TACCTCAATTTCTTCATCGATAGAGGTGTTTACGCATCAGATACGGTTACTGAGATCAATACTCTCAAGGAAGACTACGGCAAGGACAATATGGGTGAGGGAAAGACTGTTATCGTAGAGTTTTCTTCACCTAATATCGCTAAGCCTTTCCACGTCGGACATGCATTCACAACAATTATCGGTAATTCACTTTCAAAGATCTACGATAAGCTCGGCTACAAGGTAGTCAAGATGAATCATCTCGGTGACTACGGTACTCAGTTCGGTAAGCTTATCACAGCCTACAGGCTCTGGGGTGATGAAGAAGCTCTTAATAAGGCTCCGATCGATGAGCTTCTTAGGATCTATGTTAAGTTCCACGAGGAAGAAAAGAATGATCCTAGCCTTACGGATAGCGCTAGAGAGAACTTTAAGAGGCTCGAGGACGGCTGCGAAGAGGAAGTTGCTCTCTGGCAGAAGTTCAGGGATATGTCCCTTGTTGTATTTAATGAACTTTACGACAGAATGGGCGTAACGTTCGATAACTATAATGGTGAGTCCTACTATGCCAAGATGGCAGATCAGGTAGTCGGAATGCTCAAGGAGAAGGGACTTCTCGTTGAGAGTGAAGGCGCTCAGGTCGTAGATCTTGAAGAGTACGGTGTTCCGCCTTGCATCATCCTTAAGAGTGATGGAACAACTATCTACGGAACAAGAGATATCGCCGCTATCCTCTACAGATATGAGAACTACCACTTCGACAAGAATATCTACGTTGTAGGTACGCCTCAAGCTCTGCACTTTAAGCAGGTTTTCTCAGTTCTTAAGAAGGCAGGATACGACTTCGCAGATAACTGTGAGCACGTTGGATTCGGACTTGTTAAGTTTAAGAACATGAAGTTCTCTACACGTGACGGTAATATCGTTCTTCTCGAAGACCTTATCAACGAGTCTGTTGCCAAGACACGTGAGGTAATTGTCGAGAACTCCAAGACCAGAGGCGTTGAGATGTCTGAGGATGAGATCTCCGAGATCGCTGAGAAGGTCGGCCTCGGCGCTGTTATCTACACATATGTTAAGTCAGGCCGTGAGCGTGACATCGTATTCTCATGGGAAGAGATGCTCGACTTTGAGGGCGATACGGCTCCATATCTCATCTATACTTATGCGAGAACAAGATCCATTCTCCGTAAGGCACTGGAGCAGGGCATTAAGCCTAGTGCTGCTGGAAGCGACAGCCTTAAGCTCCTCAATTCCGATGAAGAGTATCAGCTCGTAAGAAGTCTTAATGACTTCCCGGGTTCCATCGTAAAAGCAATGAACAGTAATGAGCCTTTCATGATCTCCAGACAGATCTCGGCTTGTGCTCGTAACTTCAACAGATTCTATAACAACTCCAGTATTCTCGGAGCTGACACCCAGGAACTCAAGGAAGCAAGACTTGCTCTTTGTGAGGCTTTGTGCAACACACTTAAGGCAGGACTTGATCTTCTCGGAATCGGTGTCGTAGAAAGGATGTAATATGACGGAAAGTAAAGGAATGCCGGATTTTAGCAAGATCGTATACGAAAGACCAAGTGTCGAACAGTTTAAGGAATGTGTTCAGGCAACCAGACTTAAACTTATGAGTGCCAGAGATCCTGAAGTAGCTTCGGCAGCTCTTTTCGATTTTGAGAAAGAACTTATCTCTTTTGATACAATGGTCGCTCTTGCGAATATTCTTCATGATCTTGATACTTCCGATCAGTTCTATACGGATGAAGTGGCTTTCTGCGATGAAGCAAGTGCCACTATAAGCGAGCTTTGTTCCGCTGTTTATTCGGTTCTTTTGAGCACTCCGTGTGCTGAGGAACTTAAGGAAAAGTACGGAGATATGATCTTCCGTAAGGCTCAGAACTACAAAGAGACTGTTTCTAATGAGGTCGTTGATGATCTTGTTGAGGAGTCAAATCTTGAGATGGAATACGCTCAGATCCAGTCTGAAGCCGAGATCGAGTTTGACGGCAAGACACTTAATCTCAGCATGTTGATGCCTTATCTGGAATCCCTCGACAGAGAGACCCGTAAGAAGGCTCACAAGGCTTTGGATGATTACTATATGTCGAAGAAAGAGACCTTTGATGAGATCTATGACAAGATGGTCAAGGTCAGGACAAAGATCGCCCAGAAACTCGGTTATAAGAACTTCATCGAGCTTGCCTATAAGCGTATGGAGCGTTTCGACTATAACTGCGAAGATGTTGCCAAGTTCAGGGAAGCGATCCTTAAGTACTTTGTTCCTATCACACAGAAGATCAGAGCTCTCCAGAAGGAGAGATTCGGCTATGACCAGCTGATGTTCTATGATCTTCCTTGCATCTTCAAGAGCGGCAATCCTGTTCCGACAGTTAAGATGGAAGACTACCGTAAGGTTTCAGGTGACGTATTTGCAGCGGTTCTCGGTGCTAAGCCGTCATTCTTCGACGTTCTTTCTGACCATGGCTTCACCGATCTTATCTCTCGAAAAGGAAAGTCTACCGGCGGATACTGCATGTATCTTGAAGAATATGCCATCCCGTTTATCTTCATGAATGCAAACGGAACAGCTGATGATGTTGCTACCATCGTTCCTGAGGGTGGTCATGCATATGCAGCTATCAAGAGTGCAGAGGTTTCTCCGTTTGTTGAGTGTCTTTCTCCGACGCTTGAGACCTGCGAGATCCATTCCACATCAATGGAATTCCTCACATATCCGTACATGGAGAAATTCTACGGCGAGAACGCTCAGGCATACCGCGAGCTTCATATGACACAGGCTCTGTTGTTCCTTCCGTACGGCTGTATGGTCGATGAATATCAGCATATCGTTTACGACAATCCGGATCTTACTCCTGATGAGAGACACGCCGAGTGGAAGAAGCTCGAAGAGAAGTATCAGCCTTACATCATTTATGATGATCATCCGTTCCACGCTATGGGCGGTGCATGGATGAAGAAGGATCATATCTTCACGACGCCTTTCTATTACATTGACTATTGTCTGGCTCATATCTGTTCACTTGAACTTTGGGATGAGTCACAGATCGATTATAAGAGCGCACTTATCAAGTACAATCAGCTTTGTGAGTGCGGCGGAACTGAGACGTTCCTTAAAATCCTGGAGGGAGTAGGTCTGGCATCACCGTTTGACGTTGATACCATCAAGCGTCTCGCGTTCAGGACCTGCGAGTTTCTTGAATTATGAAGCTGCCTTCTGAGTTCACAGACAGAATGAATGATTTTCTGAAGTCTTCCGATATCCCGTCGGAAGGCTTCTTTGAGAGTTTTGATAAAGAACCTCTTAAAGGTATCCGCATTAACAGGATGAAGGTCGAGTCTTTTGATCAGGTCCTAGCTGCACTCGGTATGGAGAACGATCCTGTCACATGGTGTGACGGCGGTTTTTACACGACAACCGAATCATCCGGTAAAGATCCTTACTATCACGCGGGCGTTTATTATCCGCAGGAACCTTCGGCAATGCTTCCTGCACAGGTCTTGGCCGCTAAGCCCGGCGATATGGTGTTGGATCTTTGTGCCGCACCTGGCGGTAAAGCATGCCGTCTCGGCGAAGACCTCAAAGGTGAGGGTCTTCTTGTCGCTAACGAGATCAATGAAGACCGTGCCAAGGCTCTTCTTCGTAATATCGAGAGAACGGGTATCACCAATGCCGTTATCCTTAACGAGACACCTGAGCACCTCTGCGAGAGGTTCGACGCCTTTT
>CADCQX010000429.1 GCA_902803695.1 Oscillospiraceae bacterium | reverse complement strand
TTGTACGGTAATGTGATGTTTTTTGCATCGCTGCCGGGATTGGTGGCATCGGCGATAAACATCCTGCTGTTCTTGGTGCTTACCGGTTGGTTGTATGCTTTCGAGGTGATGAAAGAATATGGTGAACAGGAGCCGGTTCTTCTCAAAGAGCTTGAGAAATGTATATACTGGGTGCCACCGACAACCGAGCAATTGTCCACAGTAGTATTTGTGATCCTTGGAATTATAGCAATCGTATGTGGTATAAAGATCATTAGAAATGAACTCGGCAGAGTAGTTGGATGGCTTTGCGTGTGTGGTGGAGTCGGCGAAATCGTATACGCAGCTTGGATATTCCTGGCTATGATGAGTGGAATGGATTGAGTAGTAGATGGTCCGGTTGGCAGTATGCCGGTCGGACTTTAAACATAGTGTTAATTATCGAGCGATCTTGTTTTATTCGGTTTCCTTCGATGAGATAATGAGGTATATGGTACTTATAGTCTCGCATCGCATCATGATCGGAGGGATGACCATGAAAAGATCGCTATGTAAGTTTCTTTCAGTTATTTTGTGCCTGGCACTGTTTTCTGCATGCAGTTCTGATTCTAAGTCTCGTAAAAGAAGTCGTAAAGATAGAGATGACGACGAAGAGGTAACCGAGGAGGTTGAAGAAGAGACTTCCGAAGAGGAGACTGAGCCGTCGGTGTCTGAGACAACAGTCGAGACCACCGAGACGACGGAGACGGAACCGGTGGAGACCGAACCGCCTAAGGGTGACTACGGATACATTGCTGAGCCGGATATGTTCACCGTTAATGATTTCTATGTAGTTCCTGTTGAAGATGATTATGTGAACGCTTATGTTGCTTTCACGAGTCACCTGGAAGGTAATCATCAGGTGTTCCTGCGTGCTACTGCCTATGATGCGGAAGGCAATAAGCTGGACTATACAGGATCAGAGATAGCTGTTGTGGCTAAAGACGAGGAAGTCCTTGCTGATCTGTATTTTTATCAGATAGGTCCAATCGATCACTTTGAATATGAATTTTTCTATAACGATACTGATAAGACTTCAGCGATAGGTGATTACACCATTGAGGAGGGCTTTGATCAATACCTGGTCCTTGCCGGGACAAATAATGGAAGCAACGTAATTAAGGTCGGTTCGGGGGACGCGTTCTTTTTCGATCAGGACGGAAATATTTTGAAACTTGATTACTTTGGTTTCCGTGACAAACAGGATGAGGTCAAGGTCGGTGCTACTGAATACTCCATAATGAACAGGCCAGAGAACTGTACTGAGTATAAGATCTATATCAGTGCGGAACGATTGGATTCCAATACTCCTGCAGCTCCTTTGATCTGTCCTGAGGCAGAGATCGTGGAAACATATCTGGAGGATGAAAGTAATGGTTTCCCTGACGGCAGAGCGATATATAGTGTGGTCAAGAATATTTCCGACAAGAAGTACGAATTCTTCACTCAGACTGTATTCCGGGATGCGAATACCGGGAAGCTTCTGGACTATACCTGGGGATACGAAGTTCTGAATCCGGGTGAGGAAACGATCATGTACGCGGACAGCATTTATGCTGAGTCAGTATATGAAACACGCATTACTCCGGTGGAAACGGATTATCCGTCGGTAATCGGGCAGATGGCACCGAATGCATACAAAGAAGGTGACACGGTGATCCTCTCTGTAACCAACAACAGTGAATACTATGTCGGATCACCTTATGTCTATTTTGTCGCTTTTGATGCCGACGGGAATTATCTGTATGTCCACGGAGGTTTCTACTCGGCAGTATATCTTGACCCGGGTAAGACAACGTACAGAGACTATGAAAATCAGACTAAAGTGGCTTCATGGAAGTTGTACATTACAACATCAGGAATCTATGAAGAAGATCCTGATCCAGAAGACTTGTATGGTGATGATTATTTCTTTGAGGTGGTGGACGACTGATCCTGTGCTAAAACTTCGAATATTGATGTCAGGGGTGCAGATGCACCCCTGTATTTTGTGAATTATCTGTAAAAGCCCCAATAATAGGACATAGGTTTGTTATATTATCCTGATAAAGGAGCAGTAAACTCCTTTGGTTAATAGTTCATTTGCTTCGCTTTTGTTCAGAAAGGGCGTGACGTCATGGGTAACGGATTTGGTATTAGATGCAAGAAGTGCGGATATCGCTACATGGGTATGACAGGAATAGGCTACCTGTTTCCTGTTGAGTATGCCTCAACAGTTAAGGATATCCGTGAGGGAAAGTATGGAGAAGAGTATCAGAAG
>CADCQX010000428.1 GCA_902803695.1 Oscillospiraceae bacterium | reverse complement strand
AAGTGCAGGATTGGAAACACCACACAGACAACACTTTCCATATTTATTCAGAAGCTGTTTTCTGAATTCGCCTTGATTGACTCTTACCTTTACTACAGCTTCTTTTTCTTTTCCCTCCAAAGGCAGAGATTTGATTTCATCGTCTATCTCTCGTGCTTTTGTTACTAACGCTTCCATTCTGGCTTGGGATCCGGTAGGCGTCTTATAGTACTTCGTGTTAACCGTCTTGACATTCTCTTTGCTGCACTCGTAATTCTTTGCAGCATTTTTGCATGCCTTTCTATCGTCTTCCCATCCCCATTCATCTCCATAGATCTTACCGAAAACAATATTATTCACATCGCATTTACGAATAAACAACGATATTTCGCCAGCATTCAACAATCTATTATTATGTCCGTGGTTTGGCAGTCCGATAATATGCAAAGCACGATCGAGTGTTTTATCAGCATACATACCCGGGAAATATTGCGGATATAGCATTTGATAATACTTGAGCACCCACGGGAACTTGAAGAAGAAAACCCTTTCTGTATTATTCTGGAGTCGCTCATAATCCTTAATAGATTGAAACACACCTATTTTTTCAATTTGATCCACGCAATATAAGAGCTGATCTCTGACCCACTCTGCTTTTTGCTCTGCTTCCTGCACAGTCAATTTGTCGGGGTGGGTGGATTCCTTATAATACCATTCCCCATCCAGTCCCTGATAAACAACTTGCAGGTACTTATAATGCCCCGCGGCTCCGAAGCTCCTATAAGTTTTATCATTCATCAAAAGGTGCATCGTTGAAGTAGGACGATTACTGAAAACGTTGTCCAGTAGTTCTTTCCCATTCATATCAGATAGTTTTTTGGGTGAAAATCTTTCTATAAACTGCTCTCTGAGTTTTTCGATGGATTCATTGAATTCAGTAGCATCCGGCGTTTGTGCTTTATCATAAAACCATTCAGGGCTCCCTTGAGGCTTATCCAGCATCCACATCATCCACACGAAAGAATGGGCATCCAATAAAGTAACCTTATCGAAATATGGTGTGATTGCTTCTTTGACCCATTCGAGTATTTCGAGAAACTCCATATAGTTTCTCCAAGTACATTTACTTAACGAATTCGTTGAAAAACCTAATAGGTCGAACCGTTCTTTGAAAGGTTCAGGCTTGACCGGCACAAATCTTTCGGGGTTCTTAATGTAAAACAGGTAGGTTATCAGTGGATATCTGTTTCCAAACAATTCAATAGCAGCGTTGAAAGAATCCTCTTCTTCCCCATCGCAAAAGAGATTGAATAAGACAATCTCTGCTCTCTTAAGATTCTTGTCCAATATTCCTTCCGCATAGCTGACCTCTCGCCAATCGACTATGTTTTGCAATGCAGGATCGAACACAGATTTAACCTTTGAGACAATTTTACCTTCGCCCACATCTTCTCTTACCCATGTTTCGTAGCCAAGAATCTCACGAGCTTTGCGGGGAATGATATGCTTATAGCCTTCTTGATTCTTTAAAAAGCCTTTTGAAAAAGACAGCTCTTCGGTACCGCTCTCTTTGATTTGTTCAGTTCTTGATATTTCACAAAACTGATCCAGATAATGATAGAACTGTTTTTCATTTATTGTATACATAGTATCCACTCATCTTTCATTATTAAATATCAATTATGAAGGTAGTTTTATATGGATATTTCCGTTTTTGTCGATCACTAACGTCATCTTCTTGACCACTCGATCATAGAAATTCTGTTTCTCTGCATCGGACACATTCAGTCTAAGATTATAATAAATCTCATTTAGCAGATCCTTAGCATTTGTATGAATGAGATTCGTTAACTCTTCTTCGAGTGCTGTCTTAAGCATTGCATCCTTGAAGTGGTTGATGTTTGCCGTACAGAAGTCATCGATAAAGCAATAGTAAGTACCGTCCTCTTCCAGTGCATTCTGTATATCAGGTCCGCATTTGCTTTTTTCTACCATAACCAGGAAATCAGCGTCGGGTAATGATGAAATAACTCCCCAGAAATCCGAATCACTCGAGAGAAGAATAAATGATGTGATATTATCGCTGTAAAATGCTTTGGAGATACCCATACCCATTTTGATATCGACTAATGACTTGTCTTCCTTAATCCGTTCAACAATGATATGTTCTATAGGAATATCTGTCATTCTGTCAAGATAACTCCATGCGTTTGTCGTATGGACATCATCATAGAGGACGATTTTATCTATCCTGTCAAGTTCATCTTCATCCAGCTGCTTAAGGACAGAAGCCAACTTAAAAGCGTCACTGTTTTCACAGTCGACAACGAGCTGCAATGACTCGCTCTCCCCAATGAATTCATATATGTTTTTAACTACTGACTCTTTGGCGTCCTTGACCTTGGAGTAATCATCAAAGTAATCATTATTGATATCATACAGAACTTTGGCAAATTTGCTGTCATTGATAAGAATGTTTCCGCAATCATACGGTTCCCAATTGATATATCTAGTATACGGATAATACGATTTACTTTTCCTGAATTTCTTTGATTCGGCCATAATGCTTTCAGCTTTCTGGCCTTTTGGCATAAGAAACAGAGCTTTTATGTAGTCCCACTTAATCCAATCAGGAAAGTATACGCGAATTGAATTCACTCGATCAGCTATCCGTCTGTTAATATCAGCAATATACTCGTTCAGATCCGTACTTGCTCTATCCAAAAAGATCTCTTCTTTGGTTAGCGTCTTAATATCTGACTTACACCACTCTAAATCTCCGAGACCTTTCAAGTCGTATCTTAGAGCTCTTGACGTT
>CADCQX010000427.1 GCA_902803695.1 Oscillospiraceae bacterium | reverse complement strand
ATCACGGGAAAAACGGCGAAAGTACAGTCATACGTACCGTTATAGGACTGTACAAGCAACGGGAATTCTTCCTAAAATACAGTCATCCGTACCGTTATAGAACTGTACAAGTAACGGGAATTCAAAAGAAGAGCAAAAAGAATGGGGATGCCCCCAGTGAATTCAATCACTTTTGAGACATCCCCTGTTGATCGATCATGATTCAGAAGCTTTAAGCCTTACGCTCGTTGATGAGTGTCTGTGCTCTGTTCTGAATTGTATCTGTTACGTCCTCGATGGACTTCTGTCCTGCGAAGTATGCCTGGATCTCTTCATCAACGATAGTGATGATAGCCGGGTCAACACCGTAACCGGAAGTAGCGCTCTTCAAAGCGTCAATGTAGTCATCAACTACGCTTTCCTTGTAAACTCTGTACCACTGAGCAGCCTGAGGATCTTCCTTGATATACTTCTCAGATCTCTCATTGTTATCCTTAACTGTCTTAAGTGCTACTGCTTCACAAGCTGCAACGTTAACAGGGTTTGTGTAGGATTCGATACCCATATCCTTCTGGGCTGTTTCTTCAAGAAGTGACTTAACAAAATTCCAAGCTCCGTCCTGAACACCTGAAGTAGAGGAAATGGATACAGAAGTGTCTACCTGAACTACAGCTCCTCTTCCGTCATATGAAGGCATTCCGTAGAGTTCCTTGATCTTTGATCCCTTGGAATCATAAGCATAGTTCAAATAAGAATCGATGTTATAGAGATATGCCGTGTCTGCCTTGGTATTCTCACCATAGCAGTCTTCAAACATATAATCATCGTAGTATTCTTCCTCGTTGAAAGTCTCAGGAACGTTATCCTTACAGTATTTAGCGAGTTCATAGAATGCATCTGTCTGGAGATTGATATTGCCGTCCTTATCGTAATAAAGATCTGACATTGTCTCAAAGATCTCCTGGAAGTATTCCATTCTCGTCAAGTATTGTCCGAAAGGATCCTTTCCGTTACATACATCATTAACAAACTTGGAGTATTCCTGGAATGTGAATCCGTCCTTATCACCTGCCTCCTTAGAGTCAGCCATGATTCCGTTTACCTCAAAGGACAAAGGCATTGCATAAAGATTGTCACCTGTCTTTGCAACATCAATAACATTCGGGAAGAAAGAATCGATTCCGAATTCTTCATCGAGTTTTGGCAAAAGATCGACGAGGAATTTCTCATCCTTAAGCTGGATATAAGGATGTGTTCCGAAGATGATATCAGGAGCATCGCCTGCGAGGAGATCAACGCTGAGCTTATCCATCAACTTGGAGTTGTGCTCGTTATAAGCCTTGCGGTATCTGTCCTCATCTTCTTCCGTATCGCCTCCATCTCTCCAGATCTCCTCGAGATCTTCATAGTCAGCATAAGAATCGTCGATAGTGATGAAGTATTCATCGCTCTTCTCGTTAAAATCGTAGACTGCCTTATATACACTGGTTGAAATGTAATCTGTATAACCGATACAGATTATCTTCTCACCTGCGTTAGGATTACTTTCTGCCTTTGTAAATTCATACATCTTAAAGTATGACTTGTCGCTTGCGCTGTCATACAATGAACCGAACATAGTGCATCCGGTATCCGACATAGAGATTACCTGCATTCCCCAGACATCAGTTCTGAGAATGTTACAATCGTCAAATGAGATAACAGGAGTCTTTTCTTCGTCATCCTTCTCTTCTTTTACCTCGAAAACACCGGACTCGTTAACATAGTATTCAACTCCGTTGTCAGCAACATTGGTGTTGTAATAACCGCTGCTCATCTCGTCACTTTTAACTTCTTTAGTGTCAAGATCGATCGTGTAACGGGTCATGCCGACTTCGCCATAGCACATAAGAACAATGCCTTCATCAGTGTAATCTGCGGATTCGACATAGTTGATCTGTTCGTCCTTAATGAGATCAGACAAAGATGTCTGACTCTTAACGCTGTTACCCTTAAGGACAGCAATAGAATATTCGGACTCATATGTCTTCTCGTTCCACATCTCAATAACGGCTCCGATTTCGCCATTATCCATTCCGAAGATTCCGCTGATCCATCCGCCGTTTCCCATAATATCGCTAAGGGCTGAAAGTTCACTAACGGATTCATCTTTTGAAGCATACAGGTAGTAATGTTCTGTATAATCCATGGAATCGTAGTAACTTATGAGAGCTTGGTATCCGTCTCCATCCTTAAAGATATTTCTGACTTCATAATATCTTGTATCACCGTCATCAGTTACGAAACAATCAGGCTCATCATCATCAGTTGTCGGAGTTTCGATCTCCTTCATTGATTCATCAACTGCAGATGTCTTTGCCGTAGTATCCTTCGGGTCTCCCAAAAGGTCTCTGATATAGATCTGAGACTTGATATTTCCGTCCATACCGTAATCAATGATATAAGACATGCTGTCATAGGTAACATCGTCATATGTAGTGTATGTCGTAACGATGTCATCCTTACAGATAATATAGTTACCGAAGTATGAATATCCATCAGTTGATGAGCCTTCAGGTGTATCAAAGGTAGTAACCTTTACATCATACCAAGGAGCATCCTTAGCAACCTCTTTTACCTTTCCGGCTCCCTTTTTACATCCTGCAAAACCTAATACAGTAGTTCCAAGGAATACTGCTGATAATGCAAGTGAACCGATCTTTGTCTTGTTCATTTCTTTTCCTCCATTCTTGATTTTATAAAGTCTGTATTTCTGTTTAGTTCTTTAAACTGCTCAATATACCGTTGGAAGCTTCATAAACTGCTCCCTTTGCTTCCTGAACCATCTCTTCCCTTGATATGTCACCCTGGAGATATCTGAGGAACGGTTCAACGTATGCAAATGTTATGATGTCATCTCTGAATCTGAACCTGTCAATACTCGAGATCAGGTTATCCATGCTCTTCATGGCAAGTTCCGTATCTACAGAGATCATGAAATATGGGGTATCCGCTATATCCTCAAGCTTTGCACCCTGAATGCTCACATTGTTTGCCTTATTGACCATATAACCGTCACCGCTATAGGAATTGACCTTCATGTTCTCCATTACGTATTTAACAAATCCGAATGAAGCGTCAGGTTCATCAGTCGTGTTCTTTACGGAAATGCAGTTGAGCATATCGGCTGCTATGCCCCTGCCGTCACTGGAAGGGATACCGTAGTAGTTGATCGCGATCGTCTCATAATCACCTGTATCTTCATCCACTTCACGGAAACAGATCATGTCAAAAGCAGAAGAATTCTTCGTATAGTCAACTGCCAGAAGGTTCTCATTGAAAGCATATAGTGCCGATTCAACATCCGGTGATGAATGATACTCCGAAAACTCGACAAAGTTCTTAAACAAAGCCTCATCAAAAACATCTTCGCCGTTTGTAATGTCGACTATCTTCTCGGATTCATTGCTTACCAGTTCATTCAGTGACTCAAACGGAGAAGCATATGAAGCCATAGGATCGAAAACATAATCAGTGCCCTTTATTGCTTTCTCATAATCAGTAACCAGGATACCGTTATCGGCTGTGATACTTTCCGTAAATGAGCTTTCGACATTGGACGGACATGAAAGAGCATTGATCTCAAAAGCGATCGGCATGACATAGAGATTGCCGTCAGCATTCTTCTTCGCATTGATGATATTCATGTAGTAGTTTGCGTCGGTAAAGGAACCGTCGTTTGCGATATAAGGAGAAAGATCCATAAGAAGCTTATCGGTATTGAATGCTTCGTTAAGACCGAATCCGTATACCAGGTCGATGTCGGAATTCTCACCGAGGAATGCGAGCTTGATCTTTTCCTTCATTGCATTGTTATATGCATATTTCTCATAAGAAACCTCGTTAAAAGCCTCATAGCGGTCTGAGGATTCATTCTTGATGATCTTGCAGTCAGGGATCGTTCCGTCATAGATATGGAAACTTACAAAGTAATCCGTTCCGGAATCGTTGTAAGACTTGATGGCAGTAATGAGTTCAGGATCCGACT